>CAYFXP010000141.1:0-12422 GCA_964346935.1 uncultured Syntrophobacterales bacterium | reverse complement strand
TTTGGTCATATGATTATTAGTGCTTCGTATTATTCGTATTACTGGATGAGCCTCACGAGATCGTCTGCACCATCGATAATGAGGTCAGCTCCCATCTCCGTGAAACTCTTCCGAGCCCTTTCCCTATCCCTATAGGGGGCGAGACACCCGACGGATATGATCTCTATCTCCCCCTTTGCGCTGTTTGCCGCCTCAATGTCATCGGGAATGTCCCCCACATAGGCGCATTTCGCCTCTCGCGGATTGATCATATGAACCGCTCTTATGATAGAAAACGGGTTCGGCTTGAACAAATTTACCCGTTTTCCCTCCAGTGTGAAAATGCGTTCCTGTTCGGCCTCACAATCCTCCAGGGTGACCAGGCTCTGAAAAAATCGCTCGATGCCGAAATTCCTCAAGCCAAGGATCGCCTCCGCCCTTGGCCGGCCGCTGGCAATTCCCATTTTCACCCTTTTTGACAGGGTGGAGAGGGATTCCCTCTTCACCATTAACCTCTCCCTTTCGTAAAGCCCTTTTCCCGAGTAAAAGAGGGAAGAAAGGCCGTGGATGGTTCTGAAATGGGTCCCCAAGTAGACCTCTTGAAAAATTCGTTTCACCACATTTCCCCTGTTCAAATCCCCAACCCCAAATATGAAGCGCGTCTTTCCCGAATTGAGGGCCTTTCTGATGGCCTCCAATCCCGTCCCCACCGTTCCCGTTCGCTGTTGGAATCCGCGGATATCTTTCCTCTGGACGATCTCTCCTATCCTTCCCCTTATGCGAGCCCGATTCTTCATCAAAAAGGAGATGGCCTCATCCATTGAATCCATCGTATGGGCAACCTCCGGTTCTTCCCCTTCCAAGAGGGTGACGAAGTAGTTGAGAAGGCCGGTGGTCACATCCCAGTCGTTGTTCAATCCCCCGATCTCCTTAAAGGCAACAATATCGGTATCGGAAACGAGCGATCTCGCGTCCCCCTTAAGGCCGAGGGCCCTTTTCAAATAGAGGACGACGGTTCTCTTAATGGTCTCCCGATAGGACTTGGACACATCGACAAGGACGCCGTCCATGTCGAAAATCACGATTTCCACATTGCGTATTGGATTCAATGCCATGGGTAAGCCCCAAATCTACCGAGAACGTACCTCCCGGCCTTTTCTCACCCTGGGTGACAGGGGTGAAGTCTAAGGCATAGTGATTATATTGTTATAACCCCGAGAAAGCAATGCGGCGAGATTTCCCTACGGGGCCCTCATTATTCTGTTGACTATGTCTCTATTTCTGTAATAATAAGACACGTTAGACCTGGGGATTGAAGGCTATCGAGCTGAATTTCTATTGAGCGGAGGGGATTATGAAATGTCTATATCTTTTGGTGGTGCCATTCTTTCTTATCGTTGCATTGTCAGCCGTCTCATGGGCTGAGGGACGTCTCCCACTCCAGGGATCCCTCGGCTTTGGAGCCCGTGTCTACGGGGTATTCCCCAAAGGGGATACCTTCCAACCCGCGGGCGCCCCACGCCAAAAGCTCGATTTTGACAACGAGGTGGGAGGGGAGGTCAACGTCACCTACCGCTTCCTCAAGTACCTCGCCGTGGAGGGAGGAATCGGGTACACGGAAATCGACGCGGAGAACAAGACCTTGGGAGTCAATTGGGCCACTATAGAGGCCGTTCCCATCTTTGCTACCCTCCAATTCCGCTGGATCTCCCGGAAACCAGAGGAGCTGAAATGGATCGTCCCCTATGCTTGCATAGGAGGGGGATACTATATCCTCGATATCGAGGAGAGAAGCGAGTTGAGAAACTTCTATCTCCCTTTGATTGCAGTCGACCTCGAGATCGACGATACCTTTTTCTTCCATTTAGGAGGAGGCTTTGACATCTTCCTGACAAAAAATCTTGCCATCAATTGCGAGGCGAGATATGCCTGGTCAGAGACGGATATAGATGAAAAACTGAACGACGGAGTGACAATTCTGGAACGGGGCGATACGATCAACCTCAATGCGGCATTTGTCGGCGCTGGGTTCAAATTCTACTTCTAAGGAATAGGGAACGGGCGCTTTCTCGAAGGGAATCAAAAAAGCAGAGCTCATAGCCCTGCTTTTGCACATCGCGATGGACCGTCGTGGATTATTATTTCAGGGATTGGGTAATTCCCTTCAACTCCCTTTTGATCTCCGTCAATATCTTCTTGTAGGCCTCCTCATTAAAATGAAGCTGCATTTGCTTCGGCTTATCGGGAGAACCCCTTATCTTCCTCTTAGCGCCGGAAATGGTGAACATCTCCGCGTAGAGTAATTTCTTGATTCGCAGTATGATCTCGATATCCTTCTTCCGATATAACCGCTGCAAGGACCGACTCTTATACGGCTTTATCTCCCTGAACTCCGATTCCCAATACCTCAGAACGTGGGGTTTAACGCCTGTAATCTTGCTTACCTCCCCGATTTTATAGTAAAGCTTATCGGGAATTGATCCATCCAATCCTCTTTCTCCGCCTCCCCGTTTCAAATGGTCCCCTCACGCAAACGAAAAGACCCTAACGGTTCAGATCGTTCTTTAAGACCTGCGAGGGCCTAAAGGTCAAGATTTTCCTCGGGGAAATCTCGATATCATCGCCTGTCTGTGGGTTTCGCCCTCTTCGAGCCCTCTTGCTCCTCACGACAAAATTCCCGAAGCCGGAAATCTTTACCTTCTCCCCTCGCTCCAGGCCCTCTTTCACGATGTCGAAGATGGTCTCAACCACGCGTACGGCTTCTTTCTTTGAAAATCCAACTTTCTCATAGACGGCACTAACGATATCGGCCTTGGTCATCGACCCCCCCTCCTTTCTACGCCCGCGCTCAGGGAATCATGAGAAATGCCTTCCTCTTATCACCCGTGGGCTTGTGAATCAAGTCAAAAAACGTAACGAATCCTTATGAAAGATTTTCCTTGGCCAATTGAGCAATTTTCGTAAATCCCGCTGGATCGGAGATGGCTAGATCCGATAGGATTTTTCGATCAATAGATACCTTTGCCCTCTTCAATCCGTTAATAAACTGACTATAGGAAAGGCCGTTTGACCTTGCAGCAGCATTAATCCTCGTGACCCACAAACGCCTAAATTCCCTCTTCCTGACCTTCCTATCCCTGTAGGCGTAATGCATGGCACGGTTTACGGCTTCTGTAGCGGTTCGGAAGAGCCTTCCCCTCCCCCCCCTATACCCCTTTGCCATCTTCAAAACCTTTTTCCTCCGCCTGCTACCCCTGGTTCCCCTCGTTACCCTTGCCATGATACTCCTCCTTTGGACCAGTCCCCATTGACCTGATCAAAACCCTATGCATACGGGATCATTCTCCTTATGGCCTTCGAATTGGTTTGATCCACGAAGATGGAGGCTTTCAGGTTTCTCTTCCTCTTGGTACTCTTTTTCGTCAAGAGATGACTCGCGAATGCCTTTCTCCTCCTCACCTTACCGCTGGCCGTCTTTCTGAACCGTTTTGCTGCCCCTCTGTTCGTCTTTATTTTCGGCACAATCTCAGCTCCTTCCGCGCTAACCCCCGAAAGGGGATAAGGTAGCGAAAATATACCTAAAACCCGAAGATCAGCGAGAACTTAGCTGACCGAGTTTCTACCCTTAGCGGTTTGACCCGGCGCGAGAACCATAACCATAGCCCTTCCCTCTAGTTTGGGCAGCTGCTCAACCACGCCCAATTCCTTAGTCAGCTCAATGACTCGCTTCAGGATTCTCTCTCCAATATCTGGATGGAGGATCTCCCTTCCCCTGAATATGAGAGATACCTTGACCTTGTTTCCCTCCTTGAGAAATCTCTCCATGTGGCGGACTTTAAACTGAAAATCATGCTTATCTGTCTTCGGCCTCAACTTGACTTCTTTCAGGTGAATGGTCACCTGTTTCTTCCTTGACTCTTGGCTCTTCTTGCTCTGCAGATATTTAAATTTCCCATAATCCATAATCCGGCAGACGGGCGGGTCAGACTTGCTCGCCACTTCCACCAAATCCAAATCCATTTCCATCGCCGTGTTTAGGGCATCATCCAAGGACATGATGCCCAATTGCTTCCCCTCGGGATCTATCACGCGGATTTCCCTGGCCCTAATCCTCCTGTTTACCCTTGCTTCTCGTATCCCGTGTCTTTTAATTTCCCCTCTCCTCCTTCCAATGGTCTTCGCTTTTCACCCTTTGTTTCGATGAGGCGTTCATCATCTACCATAGCCACGAATTCATCTACCGTCATGGGCCTTAACTGCTCTCCCGTTCTGATCCGGAGAGAGATGGTATTGGATTTCTCTTCCCGGCTCCCGATAACCAGCATATAAGGGATTTTCATCAGCTGGGCCTCCCTGACTTTCAATCCCAGCTTCTCGTTCCTGAAATCCTGCTCCACCCTAATCCCCTTGTCGAGCAAGGAGCGAAAAACCTCCTTCCCATAGGGAATGCTTTTATCGGTAATGGTCAGGAGAATGGCCTGAACGGGTGCAAGCCAGGTGGGAAATGCGCCCCCATAGTGCTCCACGAGGACACCGATAAACCTCTCCAGCGTCCCTATAATCGTCCTATGAAGCATTGCAGGACGGTTCTTCTCTCCGTTTCTCCCAACATAGAAGAGGTCGAACCGCTCAGGTAAGGTAAAATCACACTGGATTGTCGCACATTGCCAGTATCTCCCTAAAGCATCCTCAAGCTTTACGTCGATCTTCGGGCCATAAAAGGCCCCTTCTCCCTCATTGATACTATACGGCATCCCCTTATCTTTCATGGCCTTCAAGAGTGCGGTAGTTGCCCTTTCCCAATCTTCATCGGTTCCGATTGACTTTTCTGGCCGAGTGCTGATCTCCATTTCGTAACGAAAACCAAATACCCTCATGAAATCGATAACCAGTTCGATGATGCCCTTTATCTCATCGTTCAATTGATCGGGCCTGCAAAAGATATGAGCATCGTCTTGCGTGAATTCCCTGACCCTCAACAGGCCATGCAGGACGCCGCTCCTTTCGTGCCGATGTACCTTCCCCAGTTCGAAATACCGTATGGGTAAATCCCGATAGCTCCTGATTTTGGACTTAAAGATCAGCATGTGGGCAAGGCAATTCAGCGGTTTTAAGGCATAATCGCCCTCTTCCACGCTGGTAAAATACATGAGCTCCCGGTAATTTTCAAGGTGTCCGGACTTCTCCCATAACTCCTTCCTCAGAATCTGGGGTCCCATGACTATGTGGTAACCTCTTCTCAGGTGCTCCTTCTTCTCGAAATCCTCAATAATTGTCCTGAGAATCGCTCCCTTCGGATGATAAATTACCAATCCGGCTCCAGCCTCTTCGCTGATGCTGAAGAGCTCCAACTCCCGGCCCAATCTCCGATGGTCACGCCTCTGCGCCTCCTCAATTTTCTCGAGGTAATCCTCGAGGGAACCCCGGTCGGCAAAGGCGGTTCCATAAATCCTTTGCAACATTTTGTTCCGCTCGTCCCCCCTCCAGTATGCCCCTGCTATACTGAGGAGTTTGTAAGCCTTGATCTTCCCCGTTGATGGGATATGGGGACCACGGCAGAGGTCTACGAAATCGCCTGATCGGTAGATGGAGACGAGTTCTTCATTCAATTCCTCCAATATTTCTACCTTATAGGTTTCCCCTTGTTTTTCAAAGATCTTAATGGCTTCGGGTTTGGAAATGTCTTCCCGAACGAAGGGAATATCTCGCTCTATAAGCTCCGCCATCTTCCCCTCGATCCGCGGAAGGTCATCGGGCGTAAAAGACTCTTCGTAGTCGAAATCGTAGTAGAATCCCTTTTCGATGGCGGGCCCGATGGAGACCTTGACACCTTTAAAGAGCTCCTTGACCGCATGAGCCATTACGTGCGAGGTGCTATGCCGTAATATGGCCAACCCAATCTCTGAGTCCACGGTGATGAAATCCAGAGAGGCGGAGCGTTCCAGCGGTGCATTCAGATCAACCAGCTGTCCATCCATTCTCCCGGCCACGAGTTGATCCCTAGAATCGTTTCCCAACGCCTTTGCCAATTCCGCAAGGGTTGTACCCTTGTTTACCCGCCGTTTCGAGCCATCCGATATGGTAATCGTTACCTGTTCCATTCCCTTTTCTTCCCAAAAAAGCAAGAAAAGGCATCATTATTGAGGTTTTGCCAATGATGCCTTCTCGTTCAATATTAAAATGGCTGATTAGGATACAGATTGAACCTTTCAGGGAAAAAAGAGTTAAAATGGTAGGCACGGGCGGTTTCGAACCGCCGACTTCTACCGCGTCAAGGTAGCGCTCTCCCCCTGAGCTACGTGCCTACAAAAAACGTAAAATTTTTAACAATATTTCCCACAATTGTCAAGCACTTTTTTGCCTAAGATGGTAAATTTATTTGGAAAAAATGTCAACCCTCTTCCGCCGAGGTATCGCGTGAAGCCATCCCTTTGGATATGAGCTTGGTGAGGGCGGCATATTCCTCCAAGGTTAAGGTCTCCCCCCTCCTTGTTGGGTCAATCCCAGCGCTCCGTAAATGCACCTCAATCTCTCCCGGTTCCCCTTTGAAAAAACGCCCATTCTTAAGGGCATTCTTCAGGGTCTTTCGACGATGCCCAAACGAGGCCTTCACAACTTGCCGAAACATGGCTTCATCTTCAATCTTAACCCGCGGTTCCTGGAGAAATATAAACCTCACCACCGCTGATTCGACCTTGGGTCGGGGATAGAAAGAAGACCGTGGTACAATGCAACGAATTAATGCATCGCAATGGAGCTGAACAAGGACCGATAATACCCCGTATTGTTTCCCCCCTGGCATGGCAACAATCCTTTCCGCTACTTCCCTCTGGAACATGAGCGTCATGTCAGAAAAGGCCTTCCTCATCTCGACGAAATGTAAAAGGATCTGGGTGGAAATGTTATAGGGGAGATTGGACACCACTTTGAGCTTCTTACCCCATTTCCGGAATTCACCCAGGAAATCAAACTTCAAGGCATCCTCCCGATGAAGCACGATGTTGTGGTAATCAGCCAGGCGATCCCTCAGCAGGGCTACCATGGATTCATCGACCTCGATGGCGATTACCCTTTTCGCTCTCGAGGCCAAAAGCATCGTCATCTCTCCCAGACCCGGACCAACCTCCACCACCGTATCCTGCGAATTTACTGCAGCAGCCCGAATCACAGCCATCATGACACCCCTGTCCATTAAGAAATGCTGACCAAGCCCCTTGGCGGGGGAAATGGAGTATTTGGCCAGGAGCCTTCTTACTGATGTCATACGAGCCTCTTTTACTCCCCTTTCTCCCCGTGTGGTCCCGTGCCTGCGAAACTGCTAAATTGGTAGATTAGAAAAGGCATCGATCGTCAGCGGAGATGTCCTCCCCGTCTCCAAATAGTAATGTCCGACCACCCCAATCATTGCCGCATTGTCGGTGCAGAGAATGGGGGACGGGATGTTCACCTCCAACCCCTCCTCTTCGGCTATCTCCCGGAAACGAGCCCTTAGCCTCGAATTAGAAGCGACACCTCCGGATAGGACGACCCTGGGCAAATGGAGGGCTCGGCTGGCTTGCACTGCTTTTGAAACCAGGATATCGACTACCGCCTCCTGGAAGCTGGCGGCTATATCTTCCACCCGTGCCTGGGGGGATTTCCTCACGTAATGAAGTACTGAGGTCTTGATCCCACTGAAACTGAAATCAAAGGAATCCTTAGAAATGAAAGCCCTTGGAAAGGGGATGGCTTTGGGGTTTCCATTTCTTGCTGCTTCATCGATTGCGGGACCCCCAGGGTACCCCAGGTTCAACAGTTTGGCCACCTTGTCGAATGCCTCTCCCGCAGCATCATCCCTGGTACCCCCGAGCCATTCATAACTCCCCAAACCCTCCACTCGATAGAGACAGGTGTGGCCGCCTGAAACAACGAGCCCAATGAAGGGAAATCGCAACCGAGGATTTTCCAGGAAGATCGCTGAGAGGTGTCCCTCCACGTGGTTCACTCCAACGAAGGGAAGGTTCCGAGCATAGGCGATAGCCTTTGCCACCGAAAGGCCCACCAAGAGCGAACCGATTAATCCAGGACCATTGGTTGCCACGATGCCCTCCACATGGTCCAGATTCATGCCCGCCTCCCGTAAGGCCTCCCTCACAACGGGTATGATAGCCTCGATATGTTTTCGCGAAGCCAGCTCTGGAACAACGCCTCCGTACTTGCGGTGTACCTGGGTTTGGGAAGAGACGACGTTGGAGAGCGCCTTATCACCACCAAGGATCAATGCTGCCGCCGTTTCATCGCAGGAAGATTCAATGGCGAGAACAATCATTTCTTCCCCCACGAGCCCCCGCTGTCCAAATTTGACCAAAAACTTCCCCACGAGTTCGAACAGACAGCTCGCGGGCCAGAGGATGGAAACTGGAACAGGCCGGCAATCGTCTTCCCCTTAAACCCAAGATTCCGAATAAGATCGTTGCCTTATGAAGAAATTCCCTCGTCTTCCGGATCTTGAATTCTTTTCGAGTTTGTGATATTTTTAATAATTAAATGGGGGCGCATAGTCCAGTAATGGCTATGGGCGAATATCAGAGAAATGCAACTTTGCTCGCCGCCGACTGACACTGTTAGGTTTTTTTCATCACCTCCTTTCACCTAACAAACCCTGCTCTGAGGGTCCAGTCGACCACCCCCATACCCCCCTTTCTTCCTTGGATTCCCCACGATCTATCACGTGACTTCTGCAAGAAGTTGCTCACTGCTGCTTCCTTTCCAAGGCTTCTCAGTGCTCCGGTCAAAAGATTCCATCAAAGGGTACGTTTACGGTCCCGGGGAATTTGACGAAGCCGGCTTCACTCATCCCCTTCGATCCCCCTCAGTTCGGATTCGGCCAAGCCAAAGAAGTGGCCGATTTCGTGCATGACCGTTTGTTGAATCCGTATGGTGAGCTCCTCCCGGGTTCGAACACGGGCTTCAATGGGTCTTTGATAAATGACTATCCGATCGGGCAAAACATTGCCATAGCGGATTCCCCTGCGTTTCAAGGGAACCCCTTGGTAGAGGCCGAGGAGCCCTAGCGGGGACTTCAATCCAAGTTCGCGCATGATCTCCTGCGGAGGAAAATCCTCCACCACTACCGCTATGTTCTCCAGTCGATCCCGAAAACTCCGGGGCAACTCCTCCAGAGCCTTTGAAACGAGGTCCTCAAACTCATCCCTGCTAACCCGCATTCTCCTGGCTCCACCTTGGTCTTCCCATTCTTAAACAACTCTATGAAAAACTCGCTCTTCACCGCTCAAAAGATGTTCTTGTGGGAAACCCCCTTGTCCCTTCGCTCAGATTTCGTGTCCGTGTCCGTTTTTCGTGTTCGTGATGATTAGGACCGCGGACGGCAAACCGCGTTAGAGAATCATGCTCTTGCTCGCATGTTTCGTGCTCGTGTTTCGTGACTCGTTATTGATTTTTTGACATTTGAAATTTGAGCTTTGACTTTTTTGCTTCAACCCTCCAGCCTCCGACTCTGTTTCCCCTTTCCGACCGCAACACTGCAGGACTGCAACACCGCAGAACCGCAATTCACTCACAGCTCGTTTTCCCAGGTTTTCAGAGATTTCCTAACAAGTTTGGTCAACCATGGAGCAGTCACCGCCATCGATGATGAAAAGAGCCGGAAGATATTTCCGGCTCTTTCGGCCTAAATGTCCGAGGTCCTCTCTGGTGCCTTCTTCATTTTCCCGCTACGTCTGGAGCTCGGGGATATCCTCATACAGATCCAACGTCTCGGGGTTGGCCAAGGCATCACGATTCAGGACTGGTCTCCCATGAATTACATTCTTCACCGCCAACTCCACCTTTTTCATGTTGATCGTGTACGGGATATCATCAACCGCGATCACCTTAGTCGGAACGTGCCTCGGGCTCGTAGCTTGCCTAATGGTGCTCTTGATCTTTTTTGCGAGATCTTCCGTTAGCTGAATGCCCTTGGCCAACTTGACGAAGAGGATGATCCGAACATCGTTTTCCCAATCCTGCCCGACCACAATGCTATCGGCAACCTCATCCATGGTCTCAACTACACTATAGATATCAGCGGTCCCGATCCTAACTCCTCCTGGATTGAGGGTGGCATCGGAACGCCCGTAGATAATCACACCCCCAGTATCCTCCCTGATCTCGATGAAGTCCCCATGGTGCCATACGCCCGGATACCTCTCAAAGTAAGCGCTCCGATATTTCCCTCCGTCTGGATCACTCCAAAAGTAGATAGGCATGGAGGGAAATGGGCCCGTACACACAAGTTCCGCCTGTTGGTTCCTGACAGGCCTTCCGTCATCACCGAAGGCCTCAACCTTCATGGCCAGGCCTCGGCACTGCAGCTCTCCGGCATAAACAGGACCGATGGGGTTACCCAATGCAAAGCACCCGTTGATATCCGTCCCCCCCGAAATAGATGCGAGCTGAAGGTCTTCTTTAACCTCCCGATAGATATATTCAAATCCCTCGGCGGGAAGTGGAGATCCCGTCGAAAGCACTCCCTTTAAAGGCTTCAGATCATAGTCCCTTCCCGGCTTGACACCCTCCTTCTCTATGGCGGCGATATACCTGGCGCTGGTTCCAAAAATCGTGATCTTCTCGTCCTGGGCTAATTTCCAAAGCGCCCCGGGATCCGGATAAAAGGGTGATCCATCATAGAGAAGTACCGTTGCGCCAAGCGACAGGGAGCTCACCAGCCAATTCCACATCATCCAGCCGCAGGTGGTGAAATAGAAAATGGTGTCCTCCCTCTTGACGTCGGTATGGAGCATCAACTCCTTCATGTGGTGGATCAGGATACCGCCAGCGCTTTGAACCATACACTTGGGCAAACCGGTTGTGCCAGAGGAGTACATGATGTAGAGCGGATGCTCGAATGGCAGCTGCTCGAACTCGATCTCAAGGCCTCCCTCCTTGGATACGAAGTCCCCATAGTGGACTGCGTTGGGGACGCCGCTGATGTCGGCTCGCCTTTCCGTATAGGGGACAATCACCACCTTTTGGATAGATGGAAGCTCTTTGAGGATATCGGCGATACGGCCCAGGGAATCAAAGGGTTTTCCATTGTACGAATACCCGTTGGCCGTGAAGAGAACCTTTGGCTCGATCTGCCCGAATCGATCCAGCACCCCTTTGATGCCAAAGTCAGGGGAGCAGGAAGACCAAGTTGCCCCAATGCTGGCTGCGGCAAGCATGGCTATGACGCTTTCCATCATATTGGGCATGAACCCGGCCACCCGATCACCGGCCGTGACCCCTACCTCCCGCAATGACTTCGCCAAACGTGCCACCCTATCGTAGAGCTCAGCATAGCTGATCTTGACCGAATCCTGAACCTCGCCTTTAAATACGAGGGCTATATGGTCATCCCGGTAGCGCAGGAGATTCTCCGCAAAATTCAGTTCCGCCCCGATAAACCAGTGGGCGCCCGGCATCTTATTGAGATCATCGATCACTGCGGCGTAATTCTGGGAAGCCTTGATTTCAGCGAAATCCCACATGGTAGCCCAAAAGCCTGAGATATTATCAATGGACCACTGATAGAGCTCATCAAACGATGTGAACTTCTTCCCGGACTTCTCGTTGACACATTCCATGAATCGAGTCAAGTTAGCCTGTTTTACCCGCTCCTCAGACGGCGACCAAAGCGGTGTTTTCATTTCTGCCTCCTTGATGAGCCCACATATCGGCGGTTTCCCTCGTCTTTCTCTAAACCACATCCCATCGGGATTGTCAACAAGCTACTTGCCGGAGTTTCCTGAGTTTTTTGAGGAAGGCGGTTGTGAACGAGCAAAATTCAACCGCCTGGGAATTCGGAAAAGGAGCTCTGAGCGCGAATGCATAGTTTTCCGGCAACCACTACCGGGCAATCGGAGTGGCTGCAAATCCAGTTCTGGGTTGAGGGTGGCGTAAACGATGGAATCGTCGAAAAAATATGTTGAGCGGCGAGGAGCGACTTTTCCGGAGATCTCGGGTCACTTCGGGAGCATATGAGCGAAGAAATAAGCACGTTCACTCTTGAAAACCATATTCCAACGTTAAATCGATAGGTTATAAAAAATCTAGGTGCAAAACTGACGAAACTCCGGGCTACTTGCCCCGGCTCACTCCAGCCGACCATGGCTCGTGAGATCAGCCTGGAGGCGTTGAGGGATTACCAGTGGGAGGTCTGTTGGGCAGTAATCTTAAGGAAAATCAATGAATTACAAATCTTGTTCCCTAGGAGAAATCAACAGTTCAGCACTATTCCTAACCGTGGACAAAGAAGATTGACTTAGTTTCGTGATCTGTTAGTATAGGGTTGGGATGTTTGTTGACCTGAAGCTGGAATTTGGGTACCCGATATTTGACGGAGAAGGGGAGATACTGGGGAAAGCTACCTTCAAGGTCGACGGTAAGAAAAAAGGAGGTGACCTGATGGCGTGAGGGGCAGG
>CAYFXP010000140.1:0-14378 GCA_964346935.1 uncultured Syntrophobacterales bacterium | reverse complement strand
GCCCAGTCCTTTTGTAAAGCTCCGCCATGTTTTCCAACACGGTCGCCACATTGAGATCATCTGGCCCAAAGGCTTTCTCCCGTATCCCCAGTGCTCGCTCGTAAAGAGGTTCAGCTTCCGCATATTTGCCCCGGGCCCTGTAAAGTCCCGCCAAGTTGTTCAGCGATATTGCCACCTTAGGGTGGTCCGAACCAAAGGTTTGTTCTTTTATGGCAAGGCCCTGCTTGTAAAGGTCCTCCGCTTCCCCATATTTGCCCTGGATTCTATACAGGGTTGCCAGGTTGTAAGGGATATCGCAACATTTGGATGATCTCGCCCAAATGTCTCCTGCGCCATCTCCAGAGCCCTCTTGGCCATATCCACCGCATCTGGATATTTACCTTGCTGAACAAGTCTTGCGGCCTCAAGGGTGAACTCCTTCCACAGGGTCTCCTGTGCCAGAACTGCTGGTAATATTGAGCCGCATACGAGTGGAATCAGGATAAATCTCAAGTACACCTTCATTTGTGCACCATATCGTTGAGTTAGCGATGGTCGAGGTGTGACTACGGCGCTCGATATACTTCCTTGCCATTTATATACGTCATGCTTACGTGGATATCTTTCAGTCTCTCGGGATGTATTTCCAGGGGATCTTCATCGAGGGCGATAATATCCGCCGCCTTTCCTGGCGAAAGTGTACCTACTCGATTCTCCAGGTAATTCGCGTAAGCCCCGTTGCAGGTATACAATTGCAGGGCCTGGGCTACAGTCAAGCACTCCTCCGGAGTAAGGTTTTTACCAGTTGCGGTTGTCCTTTTGGCCGCCGCCCATATTGCCCTCCAAGGATTACCCTCTGCGACGGGACGATCTGAGCTACCCGCGACAATGATACCTTTCTGTATCATTGATTTAATCGGCATGGTGTATCTCATGCGCTCTTGACCGAGGTTCTTGATAAATGCGTCCCCGAGGTAATACGAGAATACCGGCTGTACCACGGGAATAATCCCCAATTTTCGAATGCGCGGCAAGAAATCCGGACGGCACACCAAGACATGTTCCATACGGTGCCGATGAGGGCGAGGATTCCGAGAAAGAATCGATTCAAAGGCGGTTAACACCATATCGATAGTTTGATCGCCTATCGCATGCACGGAGAGCTGAAATCCCGCCCGGTGAGCCTCCTCCATACGCTTGGTCAAGCTCTCCGGATCTTCACACATGAACCCACGGTAATCGGACCCCTCATAGGGCTGAGTGAGGGCGGCCGTTCTGGGGCCAACTCCCCCATCCGCGACGAATTTTGCGGGGCCTATCCACAGGCAGTCATCCCCGAATCCAGTGAAGAGGCCGGTGCCTCCTTCTCCCGAAAAGAGCGCGTATGTCTTCTCCATGAGGCCCATTGAAACTCGAGGTGTCAAGTCTCCGGATTCCCGGGCAATCTGAAATCCGGCTGCCTCATTGGGGTTTCCCGACCACCCCGCACCTGCCTCCGTCACCATGGTCAACCCCTGGCTCACGTAAACCTCGGAAGCGGCCTTCAGGAATCGAGCACACCGTGCAGCATCGGGATATGGGATCAAACGATTAACGAGGTTCATGGCACCGAGTTCGAACAAAAGGCCGTTGGGTTGTCCGTTTCCGTCTCGGCCAATTTCACCTCCCTCCGGATCCGGAGTCTCGCCCGTGATGCCCGCCATCTTCAAGGCCACGGAGTTTACGGCCATTACGTGCAAACAGGTTCGCATAACGCTTACCGGATGATCAGGGCATGCTCGATCGAGGTCCTTCTTGGTAGGATGGCGTTTCTCTTTTAAACGGGTATCGTCGTAGCCCCAGGCCCTTACCCATTCCCCCGCCGGAGTATGGGCTGCACGGTCTTTCAGCTTGGCCAGCATATCTTCTAAACCGTTAATGTTCGAAGGGCTCATTTCAACCAGGTCCAAGTTCTCCCCGAACCGAACCATGTGATTGTGGGAATCAATGAGGCCGGGCATCAACGTCTTATCCCTAACATCTATAATCCGCGTTTCGAGTCCTTCCAGGTCGGATAATTGACCCCGATGGCCAAGCGCGAGTATACGCCCGCTCGCAACTGCCAAATCCAGTGGCCGTGATACAATGGGATTCTCCATCGTTATCACGGCACCGCCGGAAAAAATGAGGTCAGCTGACTGCCGCTTCGCCCTCCCCATGTTGCTCAATCCTCCTTACGTGGACAACCCCTTCTCCTCCAATATCCTCTCATGCAGTTCCTTAAAATCAAGGGCTGGCATGTGGTCGGCTCTATCCGGACTGAGTTTCAACCGTGCTGCCTCATTGGGGCATTTGGCAACACACAAACCGCAGCCTATACACCACTCTTTATCAACGGCAGGGAAATCCCCCTCCGTGGTAATGGCGTCAACCGGGCAAACGTCAAAACATTCGCCACAACTAGTGCATGCATCCTTGTCCGTCTTCCGGATGAAATAGGTGGCCATTATGACGTCCCTCGGTATCTTTCTCCTCTTAATGCTTCCCACGTTCCAGCAGGCACAACCGCAGCAATTACAGTTATGTTTAATATCACCTATGGCGTTGTCAACAAAATGCACCAAACCCGCCTCTTCGCTCCCCTTGATTATCTCGATGGCTTCCTGCCTGGTGATCTCCCTCGCCAAATCCCGTTCAATCACGTACTCGGCCAAATCATCGAATTTTATGCACACCTCAGTGGGGTGTTCACAGCTTCTCCCTCGGAGATGAGCGGTCATGCGGCAAGGACAATGAGCTACAGCGAATATCCTGGCCCGCCCGACAACGTGTTCCATCAAATGGAAGGGGTACACGGCCTGGGTATCAAACTCAATGCTCTTTCCCACGGGGATGTATCGAAATGGCTTGGTCTCAGCGGGTCCGTACGCCTCCCGCGTTACACTTCGGTTGAAATACTTGACAACGAGAGCCGCCATGTCCCTCGCGTGCGGCGTATCCTCACCCTTCCAGAAAAAGGACTGAGGAAACCCGAAGCCGACCTGCTGCAATGCATACCCCTTCTTCCCGTCCTCGGTCCTGCCGGAAAAAAGGAGCCCTTTGCGGGCAAGGCCCTCCAGTATGTCCTCCAGATCCTCTCTCGGAAGACCAACCGCCTCCATGATTTCATCAATCCCCGTGGGTTGGAGGGGAATGACCCTCGTTGGAAGCGCCAGCGCAACCTCGGCCTCCCGCGGGTTGAAATTGCCCCTGAGTATTGCTTCCAAGTCGTCATTGGGTGGGTATCCCATCCCTAATGAAGAGAGATGTTCCGCCAATTGTCGATAGATGTCTTTTGTTTTCAACCGTACAACCTCCCACCTACCAGGAATGTTCACATCCCCATTCGTCCCCACATTTTCGGGGCCCAATTACCTATTCCATAGTCCGCTTGATAGACCTCGGAAGCCGATCGAGTTTGAAAACCGTGATGAACTCCTTGTTCAGGCTTATCCAAAGCCGTTCAGCAATAATTGCATTGGTCAAGGAATCCTTGAAATTCATCCAGTCCGAAAAGATTGCCGGATCTCTGGCGACCATCACGAGGTCAGGAGCATCGATTTCTCCTGCTTCAACCTTGAATTTCCCATCATCGATCAGCAGACCCATGGAACCGCCCGGTGTCCTCACCTGTATCCTTCTCTTCCATCCCGCCAGGTTCTTCTGGGCCCTTTCACTGTGAGCCACCCTTGAGGTCATTTCCTCAATCTGAGAGAGAACCGACTCATAGGCCTTCTTAGCTTCATTGGTCTGAGATGGAAGCTCCGGCTCAACCGGGCTTTCCCAATCAAGATCGCTTTCCTGGAGTCCTCTGACTTCCCTCTTGTGCTCGGGAACTTCCACGATTGGGACGGCAAAGATGTCGATGGGCTTGCCAATTCTCTCATCCCTGAAGATGACCTTGACCCGCATTCCCTTCTTAAAGACCCTCGGTGTAAGGACTCCTCTGGTCGTATAGACATGGATAGGGAGCGCGGTATCCGCCCCATCGAGGATAACCCGACCCCGGCCGAATGGCACTTGGTGCTGAAACAGAGAATGGCCAAAGTAGGTGATAGGCGGGGTGGAGTTCATAACGCCCGTGTGGGGCATCTCAACGAGCTCGATGGGATTGAAATCGCACTCGGGGCAAAAGAGAAGAAAGGACGGAACCCTTACGAGTTTGCAAGTGGGACATTTGGCGCCCAGGATGGTCTTTCTCTCCTTCAGGCCCAGAAAATAGGGGGAGAATTCCCCTTTGGTTCGCTTGAAGAAGGTGAACATCGCCTCATTCGATTGGAGATAGCGTTGTCCTCCTGCTTCAATAACCTCCGATTCGACTTCAGGTATCATGTGGATGGGGATGACCTTATCGGCCATTTCAAGACCTCCTTTCAATGATCATCACAGCCCCATACTGAGCAATGGTAGATCCTGTTCCGTGGACCAAGGCCCGCTCCAAACCCCTATTGATCAATTCACGACGAGCACTCCAGCAAGAGAACATATTAGACCCTCCAACAAAATGGCCCCCATAGGTAAGTCCGCCGCTCGGGTTGACCAGAAGAGGACCACCGGGAACCATTAGTCCCTCATTGACGAGGTCATCGGCACGCCCGAGGGGTACGAATCCCATCTCCGCCATGGTGATCTGAAGCTGTTTGATAAATGCGTCATGGAGCTCAATGACTTGGATCTGCTTCAGCGGATCCGTAATGTCGGCCATCTTGTAAGCCGCCTCGGCGGCTAGATGGTCCGACAATATCCGATGCATGACCTTATGGCGTTCATCCCTTCCAGCCACATTATGCTCGTTGGCGGCACCCACTCCCGTTATCCAGATAGCGGGGTTCCCCGTGTTCTTACAGATAGCCTCGGCCTTGTCGGCGGCCGCGAAGATGACGGCGCCAGCGCCCTCAGTATAGACACAGGTCTCAAGTAGCTTGAAGGGATAGACCACATACCGGGAGTTCATGGCCATTTCCGCCGTGACTTTCTCTCCGCAGCGTTGGGCAAAGGGGTTGTTCTGTACCTGTTCGCAGAGAATCTCCGCTATCTTGGCCGAGGCCTCGTCTTTCAGGTCGTCGGGATATTCGTCCATATACGCAAGGACCACTTCGGCATAGCTGTCAGAGGCGGTCCACCCCAACTCCCGTTCGTAAAAGGTATCCGCGGACCACCCTATGGTCTTAATAACTTCAGGGGTTGAGGTCATTGACTCGAAATCAAAGCAGTCAGTAGCCTTTTCCACCCCAAGCGCGAGAACGATATCGTAAAGACCGCTGGCTACCCACGTATAGGCTGTCATCATTGTATAGGAGCCCGTGGCTCCCCCACAGGTTATGCGCATTCCCGGCTTGTTCGCCATGCCGATAATCCCCTGGAGGGGATGCTCCGGAATGGCCGAGAGCTCGAAGATGTCGTTGTATATCCCGTAGACCACCGCATCCACATCCTTGATGGAGATCTTTGCGTCGGCAATGGCCTCCTTGACAGCCATCTGAGCCAGGCCGTAGTATGTCTTTTCCACCCAGCGTCCCTTGCATGGGGTAATGCCCGCGCCTACAATTGCAACATCTCTCATAACCATCCCCTTTCTTCTGCTCGAAATGTCCCGCTTTTCCCAGGCTTCCCCATCCCGCCTATAACAGCAGCTTACTCTTCTGGAGGTTCGTCATGGCCGCCTCACAAGATGTGGTAATGTAACTCAGGGCCTTGGAGATGCAGAGATTCGAATGTGCCGGATCTCTCATTTCGAGCCTCCCGAGGCATTCGGTCACGTTCTTCTCTGCACCATGGTAATTGACCGATTTTACGGTATTCCAGGCGATACGGATCTCCGTCAGGAGCAATTGCAGATAGGCTTTGAGTATCTTTTCGCCTCCGACCCTTTCCTCGCCCTTGAGCGCCTCCACGTGGGCGAGGAGATTTGAGCCAATGATGAGCTGGGATTTAATCTTCTCGGAATACTGAAACTCCAGGATAAGCTGTTTGGCATTCATGGTTATTCCTCTTCGGTTACCGCGCTAGAAAGATATGCCCACACCGCCCCCCACACTCGTTCCCCCACTGCCTCCGCTGCCGCCAATTCCGAAGTGTATGCGCGGTCTATCCCAATACGCCTCCTCTTCCCAAAGGCGAATTTCCCTTCCCGAAAGAAGGGGATAGCTGTATGTCGTCTCCCCAATGGGAGCCTCCTTCGTTCCAACGATCTCGCCTATAACGGTTACCGGTCGCTTGGAACGATAAATCTCCTCATCGAGAAACTCCCCCAAGGCCACTATGAATCGGCCACCTGATTGATCGCCGAGTTTCGGACGTCCTCTCCAGTTGAGGGGTTGTTCAAGGACTTCAAGGATACCCCCTTCCTCCTTGTTTACCACATCGAGAATCACCCCTCCCAATCTAACAACCCTTCCCCGATACCGTTCAGGCGATCGAAGAATCTCCGAAAAGGAGATCTTCTCATAAGTCTCGTGCTGGTTTGGGCGTTTCTGGGTTGAAGAGCAACCGCCAAGCATGAAAAGGAGCGAAAGGATTGCCCCCATCGTGATGAGGTAAGGTGCCCGAGAACCCTTAAGCCATTTTTCCATTGCATCCTCCATCACTAACCCCTTTATTCAGGCCTCCTTAGTATTGATACCATATTTTACGGGCGTTTTCCCGGCCCCGTGAACGAGATCGCCCTTTCCCCAGTTGCCCAAAAAACTCCCTACGACGGCTTAAGGCCAGAATCGTTCGGATTCGGAGAAAAAAGGGCTTTGGGTTGCGAGGATTTTCCCTACCGATAGTCTTCCCTGACGGGATGAAAAACGTCAATAACCCGACAGCGTGTAATCATTTTGCCGGAGTGAGTGGCGTTTGGTGGAATTATCGCTACCGACCCCGGTCCGAGGACTTTCGTTTCACCGTTGATCGTTAACTCCACCTCGCCCTCGATAACGGCTGCGATCTGTTCATGGGCGTGAGAGTGCTCGGGCAAAAGGCCACCAGCCTCGATGTCCCAGTACCCAAATGTCATGTTCTCCGAATGGACAAAGCGGCTCTTGAAACCGGGAAAAGGCTCTTTTTCCTCAAGTTCATGGAGATTGAGAAAAGGCATAAGCACGCTCCTTTCTGATTTAGTGATCAAGGGAGAATAACGGAATAAACATCCTCAGGGTTTAGGAGGCTACAAAACATAATACATCTTGGAATCCATTTGAACAAGTAGTTCATCTTTCGAGCCGATAAGAGCTCACTGATGCTCCCTGCGGGGATGAGATTGGTCAAAAGGATGTTACCGGAGTTTCCTCGATTACCTCGAGAACACCGTTGTTCATGAGCGAAATCTGCTGGAGAAGTGTGGTACCCACCGAGGGTGAGCAGAGCCTGTCCTGAGCGGAGCCGAAGTTAAGGGGAAAGCCGTCCCTTTAGAGGCCGGAAGGGGCAAGTATTCCCCGCTTGCGAACCCCTAAACATTTCCGGAAGATCTCGAACAGATTGAAGGGCGTGATTTTGAAGTGCCTGGATTATGCCGTCGTTATCGAGAGATACAATCATATCAAGTAAATATGAGATCATAGAATACAAGATGTTATCTATCAGCGGCCCGCCCTGCCAATGCTCCTGATTAGCGTTTGAATCTTAGATGGTCGGAAGAGTATAGAATAATCGAGGGCCAACCTACCTGAATGTTTCATTTCAATTCATTTTGACTCAGGTATAAGGAGTTTCTTCCTTTCCGGGAGGCCTTTCACCTGGACTTCAACCCTTTCCTAGGAGGGAAGTAAGATAACGGACTTTTCTTCTGTTTCAGTTCTCCTCTACCATGCAAAGCGGGCATCTTGGTATATCGATCGAATAAGTCCCCGTAAGGTCTATGATCGTTCCGGGTCTCGAAATCTCCTTCAGATACTTCAATCCTTTCATCAAGATTTGCTTCTGAAATCCTTTATCGAATGGGTTTCCCATGGGATGTCCTAAAGGAAAATCCACAAGGAGAGCCCTTGGCGGCTTTACCTTTTCCGTAATGGTCAGGCTAAGAGAGATGGAAATCGTTGGGATTCCCTCTGCCTCGATAGTTCTCTGTATCAGCCCAACGGACTGATTGCAGGTTCCTCACGTAGGGGTCAGGAATACCGCATCGACTCGATCCTCTTTCAACCTTCTCGCTACCTCCGGGCCGGTACTGCTTGTTAATGTGCCGATATGGCGACCCACGATATGCCCCATGAATGAAAAATGCCTGGGTGCGATTCCTCCAATAACCCCTTCAGCCTCAAGCTCCCTCAGCCTCTCTATGGGTATGACCACATTAATGTCTCGGTCAGCGTCTTTGTGATCGTAGTAGTTGTGGGTGATCATCAAATTTTCGGATTGAACCCGAGATGGAATCTCCCGAAAAGTTGGATCTCCCTCATTGTCTTCCATGTCATAAGGGGTCTGGGATCGCAAGTGGACACCTGCTGTGGTTACCAAGGCAATGCGGCATTCCTTCAGGTCTTTGGATAAAAGGGCCCAAGGGGTATCCGATTCAACGATAAATTCTTGAGAGTTGGCCCATCTCTCCACCAGGACAGGAAATTGTGTGAACAGCTTCGCCAATATCCTATCTTTCCAGGTTTTGATACTCATCTCCCCTCCCCCCACAGCCTTTCGAGCACGAAATCCTGCGGAATACATCAAGATTCGAATTTCGAAAAAAGGTTTCTTCCTTCTTCTGTTAAGATGCTTTGTTTATCTACAGGAAGAGCAAGGAGGGTGCCAAAATGGCGAATTGTATGGAACTTACTGATATCACTAGGTGATCTGATATACGGGAATGTAAATATCCGTTGATTTAGCCTTTCCTTTTCGACAAAACGGGCGAGACTACTGACGGGGATCTAGTAGATTCCTGTTGTTTTCCCATAACTTATGTGAGTTCGACAAGGTTAGGCTATTTCGACAATTCTGTCGAGTCCGTGTGAGCTATGACGGGGACTAAACCAAGTCACGGTTAAACCCCTCGAGGTCTGCGAGTTTCCCGAAGACACCGCGATCTAAGATATCTACCCTATGCCTTCACCGAGCAGGTTGTCACCATGCTGAGTCTACTGTTCGAGGCATACCTGCCGGTCGTGGAGGCGAATTCGTTTCAACGTCGAACTTCAAGAACGACCTCGAAGTGCTTAACGCTCAAATCGAAGTGGCTCAAAAGCGCTTTCGCCTCGTCCTCCACCACGGCCACGTTCGGATCATCGCCAGCGAATGTGTGAATAGCCATCATCGAGTCCCATAGAGTCAACACCAAAATCTCGGCTTCACCGCCGAGCGACCTTTGGAGCACGTAAGCACCACGATGCCCATCGATTCTGCGTAGCTGGGGATAAACGTTCTCCTGAAAGTGTTTCACATAGCCGCCAACTTTCTCCAAACGTGCTCGGCAGGACCACAAGCGCACAAACATTTCCCTTCTCCTTGCTTTATTTGACAGTCAGCCTTCCTCAGGAGCGATAAATCGGGCAGCAACGAGGGACAAAACCCGATTCTTGGTTCAGCTCACAGAATCCCGAATCATAAGCTCTTATTTTGCAGTTGACTCATGTAGTTAAGATCTAGATCGAGGTCGTTCACGAGTCTCGCGAGACGTGGTCGAAGTCTCGCTGCGGAGCTCCCAAGAAGAGGAACTCTGTCACGGAGGAATCTACTCTCGGGGAAATCCGATGTGCTTCGTGTATAGGTATTTGCGGCTGAAGTAACGTACCTGGGAAACGCGATCGAGAGTCTTCATCCCAGCCATCGAGGGGCTCATTCCTGGAGCTTCACTCGCCTCCGATGACGACGTTCCATTTCCGTACCTTCCAGCTTTTGACGAGTCCCTCCTTGACGTAGGGATCGTTCTCGGCGAATCGTTCCGGCACTGCTCTGTCCTCGGTCGTGAAGACGAGGGCCGCGGCCTCCACAGGGTCGGATAAAGCCCCTGCCATGAAGAGCTCGCCGCGCCCGTGGGCCTTTTGGACCATCCCGAGGTGCTCCTCGCGAAACGGGGCTCTGCGGTTGATGAAATCGTCGACGACTTCGTACAAGAGCATATAATACATGATCCCTCCCATTCGATCAGGCGTTAATATACGTCCCATCATCCTCCTTCAAGGGATAAGCCGTCGCAACATATCGGGGTTCCGGGCCATCGAGTTGAGCACGGGCTCGTGAATGATGCTGGGGCGGGTTTGTTTGACAGCTGAAAGGGCTAAAAACTGTGCCAATTGGACCCAATTAGGGCAAATCCCTTTTTGTGGAACGCATGGCTAGTTGCTAAACCGTGCTCCTTGGTTCTCCATCGTACCAATTAAACGTGAAAACCTGGTGTGGGTCAAGAGGAATCAATGTCCTCCCCTTGAATACAAGATGTATCAGCCAATCCATTCGAGAAGCCAAAAGATATAGATTTGAAACGGTAATCGATGAAGGCAGAGGCTAAGAAGACTATCTAATTCAGTTAGCATCCTTTCTTTTCCAAGTGAGCTCGCCCTGAATCCACCTCAGGCTTGGATCCCCGAGCCTATCGCTCGGGCAAAGCCACGACGATCCCCGTCCGCCCATCCGCACTTCCCGTCATAAATCGCCATTTTAGGAAGAGCTAGTTAATTTGCGAAATATTTTCATAACAAGCAGGAAAATTGTCACTATTCGATAGGAATTGTAAGAAGATTTCATTATTTAATAATAAGATCAATATATTAGAATTTTATTTGGTTGGCATATCTTTTGCTTTTTTAATCAAAAATACTTTTTATTGTTTAATCAACTTGAGGATGAATGAACTTAGAGGAAGGTCGCCATGAAAAAGTTACTCGCAGCATTGGCAATATTGGTGTGGATCTGTGGATGTGCGATGACTCCGGAGAAGCAAGAAAAGATTTGGAGAGACTTCGGGGAGGGCGTCAATGCCATAGGCCAGGCCATGGGTCAGGCGCTTCAGGAAATGGAGGATCAGAATTATGAATCGAACCGTCAACGACACCCATTCCATGATCCCAGTCCGCAACAAAGAAGCGTGATTATCTATAAGTGGTAACTCCGCCTACGATGTCTCTACAAGCGAGTATTTGGGTTTTGTTTATGGAGACTTCATACAGCCAGCGAACGGAGGAGGCGATTGGTACATTAGCGGTAGGTTTGTAACGGACCTTCAAGGTATCAGTATAGGCTATATCTCGGGTTGACAATAGTAAAATCACCAAATTAGGTAGCGAGAGCAATTCGCTTAAAACGGATCATCAGCGGCCCTGCCTTTTTGTTTGATTCAAGATGTATCAGGCAATCCAGGCGAGATGTCAAAAGGTAAAAATTTGCAACCCGAATCGATAAGGCCAGGCGCTGGGAAAGCTATCTGATTCGGTTAGGATCATCACCTCCCTTACCGTTATCCACTAGTTTCCCTTCTGAGCCATTAACCCAAAGTTTGCAAAAGCTGTGTTTTTTGGTATTCTTTGTTGATTTTCTGCCGAACACATCGCACTCTCTCAAACTATCTGCTTTTGGAGGGAATATGTTTCAATTTTTATTTAAAAAGGAAAAGCAAGTCGAACAATTGATTTATCAGTATTTGGATAACCTGAAGTTTACCCAAGAGAATTTCTTGAAGAGTATAAGCGTCTATTTTGAAAAGGGTTTTGGTGGTGATTTTGACTTTCTGATTGAACAGACGCACAAGGGGGAGTCCAAGGCGGATGACATCCGCAATGAAATCGCCACCATGATGTATGCAAAGGCTCTGATTCCGGAGTCCCGTGGAGACATTTTGGGGTTACTTGAGGCGATTGACCAGGTTCCCGGTCTATTTCAGCTCATCCTTTACATGATGCAAAACCAGAAGCTGAATACCCCGGATTTCCTTGTCTTGGATATCAAGGAATTAATTCAGATGTCTGTAGAGTGCTGCGATCTGGTGATCAAGCAAGTGGAGGCGCTCTTTAAAAAATTAGAGGAGATGAAATCCTTGGTTCTCACTATAGACCACCACGAAAGCCACTGCGATCACATTGAGCGGCGGATCATCACGAAGATCTTCGATTCGGATTTGGACCCCTTTCAAAAGCTCCAACTCAAGGAGATGATCATTCAACTCGGGGAAATTTCGGATCAAGCCGACAGGGTATCTCGGTATATATACATTCTCAGTATCAAAAGGCGGGTGTAGTGTTTTCTCTCCTAGGCGGGATCTTTTTAGGATGGTCTCTTGGGGCCAACGATGCGGCCAATGTATTCGGCTCGGCGGTATCATCCAGGATGCTCAAGTTTTGGACGGCGGCCATTCTGGCTTCAGTCTTTGTTCTGCTGGGGGCTCTTCTTGAGGGCGAAGCGGGAATAGAGACATATAAGGGGTTGACTCAGATGACCCTTGACCTGGCCGTGGCATCATCGGTGGCCGCGGCCATCACCGTAACACTCATGACCCTTTTGGGGCTTCCGGTTTCTACTTCTCAGGCGGCGGTCGGGGCCATTTTGGGCATTGGGATTTTGAACCGTCAGCTTAATGTTGCTGGTCTGGGTAAGGTGGTGGCGTGTTGGTTTGGAACACCAGTTGGAGGGGTAATCTTTGCAACCGTTGTATACAAAATCTTGGCTGTCCTGTACAACAGGCTCAATATAAACCTTTTCCAATCAGATATAGGACTCCGCCTGTGCCTCATTGGTGCTGGCTCGTATGGGGCTTACACCCTTGGGGCTAACAACGTGGCAAATGTGACCGCTGTTTTTGTAGGCGCTGGGATGTTGACAGTATTCTCTGCGACCCTCATCGGTGGACTGAGCATTGGCTTGGGTATCATGAGCTTCAGCGGGCGAGTCATGGAGACGGTGGGGAAGAGGCTCGTGAAACTGGATGCCTTTTCTGCCCTGGTGATTGTCTTGGCTGAAGCGATAACTGTCCATTTTTACACTTTTATTGGCGTTCCGGTATCGACATCCCAGGCGGTGGTAGGGGCGGTATTGGGGGTGGGTATCGTCAAAGGGATTAACACGATTGATCGGCGAATTCTGGTCAATGTGCTATTCGGTTGGTTCTTGACACCCGTTGTGGCCTGCTTTTTAGCCCTAGCGATTCATTTTGCTGCCCATCTGCATTACGTGCCCTCCCCTTAGATCAAGATGTCAAGATGTCATCAATCATACGGTGACAAGCCAAAATTATTGAATTGCGGTAGAAACATGCACTGGATGCGGACTGATTGAAAATCCATAGTTCAGTTAGCAGGGGGCGCACACCTTTCAAAGCCTGGTTCTGAAATAATAGACCTAAAGATTTTGCTGAGTTGATATAATATTGCTATATCTGACAAAAAGGAGGCTTTTTACCTTCCGTACTACGGTGGACAAGCTCACAGCAAGACCGCCCTTTCTTTCTATATCGGGCCTAACTTCCCAAAAATTACTGGCAAATCGATATATGTTGACAATTTTTCTCAATCTAATAGAATGGATGACAATATAGCCCGTGGAAAAAGCTGAGTCGACTTAATATATAATGTTAGAGGAAGAAGAATTACTATGCACAAACATAAGTATGCGCTTGCTATTCTGATTTTTTTCATTAACACTTCTTCACTTTTAGCAAACGATTTCATTGGAGAATGGAAGGTGGTGAAGGTAACCTATAGTGATTCATATTTCGGCGAAATAAAATACCCAAAGCTGTTTAAAATAGAAAAGAAGAATGGGAAGATATCTGGTCGTTATAAGGACCAATTTGATTACGAAAATAAATTTGAATTGGCGGTTTTAATTAATAATGGACATGAGTTGCTGTTGGTTAATTATTGTGGCACAAAACACCCTGAATCTTGGTCACCTTTACACAAGGTGAAAATTACCAATGGGAAATTACATGCTATTGTAGTAACCGATCATATTGAACTTGAGTGGATTGCCGAACGCAAAATGAATCATTGATCTCTAACAAGGTGGATGAACCAGATGTGAAAAACTTCGGGGTTTATTGTTAAAGTCAGTGCTAACTCGAAATTCATCAGGCACGCTGGTTATCCGTAACATTAGGCATACCAGAAGGATTTGGCAAACCGAGACAGAGCGAGCTGCGTAAGCTTCCTTGGTTACCAAATTCAAGATGATATCGATCATCAGGGGTGAGCCAAAATTATCGATCTGCGATAGAATTATTTCCCAAGGAAGGCCACCGACCCGGAGGCTCCTTTCCCGCTGGTGAGCCCTGTTGTATAGGTGAGTCAAAATCCCGGGTCCTTTGGCCCAGAACCAGGGCCAGACCGTGCAAGTAGGGAACGGGCGTTTTCTATCGTTTGCCTTCAATAAAGTCGGTTATGCGCCCCACGGGCTTGAATCTCTTCCTCGGCTTCTTTGACTTCTTTTTCGCCTGTTCCCGTAGCTTCTCTTGTATTTCTTGAATCGTCTTGGGTGGT
>CAYFXP010000139.1:0-6641 GCA_964346935.1 uncultured Syntrophobacterales bacterium | reverse complement strand
ACCTCCTCGTAACCTGTTAGCTTAAGCGTACGCTTTAGTCCACCACCCACCAGCTCATCTTTTTTTCCCTGGGAAATCCCATCTACCACAAATTGTCGGTAACGACGCCTGGAAACTGTTATCCGTTGACCAAAAAGGCCAAGAACTTCATCGGTGTTTTGT
The DNA here is from genome assembly GCA_964346935.1 of uncultured Syntrophobacterales bacterium. Lineage (GTDB taxonomy): Bacteria > Desulfobacterota > BSN033 > WVXP01. The sequence continues at coordinate 6,479 of CAYFXP010000139.1, read as the reverse complement.
CCTGGCAACTCCTGGTTTCCCATCAGAACCCCATGGCCGCACCAAGGATAGTGATCGAGTTCACCTATATTATTCGCCATACCGGCCCGTACTGGATTGAGGTGGATATAACGGACCAATTCGAGGAGGTAGGGCTCTTCTTCGCATACGATGGATTTATACCGGTTTTGGAAAAGGTAACCTGACCGTTGATGGCGAAGATTAAACGTAATAGCATAGCCCGTAAGTAATCGGCGCATAAGAACGGCCAATTTCGAGCGCTTTGGGCAGAGCAGCAGGTGGAGGTGATTGGGCAAGAGGACCCAGGCCAAGCAATCAGTTTTAGTTTCCTGCAACAGTTTCGAAAAGCGTCTTAAGAATGACTGCCTGTCCTGATCGTCGAGGAAAATATCCCGTTTCTCGATCCCCCGTACGATAACGTGTTGAAGGAGTCCGGGCATATCAAGTCGCGCACCTCGTGGCATAGTGTAAAGTTAGCAGGATGAGGGAATTTAGTCAACAATTTAACTACGTCCCCTCTTAAAGAGGGTGGTGTTTTCTTTGCTGCTTGCTAAAATAACTAGGTAATGATCGGGCAGATCATCCTGTGGGTCGTTGTTATAGCCCTTTTCCTCATCGGGTTGGCGGGGACGATTCTGCCCGCCCTGCCCGGGAATATCCTCATCTTTGCCGGGAGCCTCGTCTACGCCATATTCACCGGATTTGAGGAGGTAACCATCTGGGTACTTGCCGGCCTAGCTGCGATCTCCATTGGAGCTCAGGTAATAGATTACGTGGCAGAAGCGTATGGGGCAAAACGGTTTGGGGCGACGAAATATGGCGTATGGGGTGCCATCATAGGAGGAATTGTCGGCCTCATGATCCTCAATATCCCCGGCCTGGTGGTGGGCCTCTTTTTGGGGGCGGTTATTCCGGAGCTGCTTTTCGGCGGCCGGAGCTTGAAAGGGGCGTTAAGCATTGGCTGGGGCAGCCTATTGGGGTTTCTCGGGGGAACCTTGATGAAATTTATCTTGGGACTGCTTATGATCGGAATATTCTTTGCCGCCCTCGCTTCATGCTCAATGAGGTAGGGACTTATCCGCCTCACATTAAGCCGCATACCTCCAGCGCATCGCGAGGGCTTGTGATGAGCTTTTCCAGACCCAGTTCCCTGGGGAATGCTCCAAAAGCTAATCCCATCAATTGGGTGAAGTAGATAATGGGAATTCCGTATTGAACCCGGTACTGCTCCTCAATCTGAATCTGCCGCGAATCCAGGTTTGCCTGGCATAGGGGACAGCAGACCGCTATGGCCTGCGCCCCAACTTCCTTGGCCGCTCGAAGTATATCATTGCTCAGCTTGAGCACGATATCGGACCTGGTCAGGGTCATGCTGACCCCGCAGCATTCAGTCTTGTAGGACCAATCCAGAGACTCGCCTCCCAAAGCCCTGATGATGCTGTCCATGCTTTGGGGATCTTCGCAGATATCGAATTGGGCAACCTTGGGAGGTCTCGTGAGAACACACCCGTAGTAGCACGCCACCTTCAAACCGGAGAGCTTTTTCCTCCCCCTGGAGCGGATCTTATCCATCATCCCCTCTTCCATCATCACCTCAAGGGGATGGTAGACCTTAATCGTTGCCCGGTATTGGTAATCGAAGGCCCGATGAATCTTCTCCCTTACCTCGGGGGCTTCCTGCATCTCCTTGTTTGCGGCCTTAAACCGTGATAGGCAGGCAAGACAGGGGGCTATCAATCGCTCAAAGCCATCCGCCTCGGCATGGGATAGGCTCAGCACTGGCATGGCAATGGAAAGGAGGTGGGAGGTGGCGTGGGCCGATGAAGCGCCGCAACAAACCCAATCCCTCACCTCGACCAACTCGATATCGAGGGCTCGGCATACCGCCCTCAGGGAGAGATCGTAATCAGAGGCGGAGGCGCCTAGGGAGCAGCCGGGAAAATATGCGTATCGCATTACGTCTCCTCCTCCATAGCCTCAAGTCTCGACATCACCATCCGCAACTCCCTTGCCCCCTCGCTCCTATGGGGGAAAAGCTTCAACTTCCCCTTGCGGAACATGGGCAGGGCCATGTCAGTATCCTTGAAGGGATTGACCATCTTCAGATTGAGCATGAGCACCAGTCCCAATTCATAAATCCTCCCGAAGCGGCGGACGAGCTTCAGGAAGAGACGGTGCATCATGGGGAGTTCCTTAACGGGGTTATAGTATTCACTGTCGAAGTAGTATGCACGAAGACCATCGATGAGCTTTACGATGTTGATGTCCTGGGGGCAGCGGGTATTACAGGTCTCGCAGGATAGGCAGATCCACATGGTGCCCGACCAGAGCATTTGATCCTCCAAGCCGAGCTGAAGGGCCCTCATGAACTCGTGGGGTTTCAACTTCATGGCGTATGCCGAAGGGCAGCCCAGACTACATTTCTTGCACTGGTAGCAGAGCATCACGTTCTCCCCGGTGATCCTCTGCAGCCTCTTAGCTAACCTACTCCCATCCTCGGTCAGTTCCACTCTCATACTTCTCTACGCCTCCTATCGGCCCGGTCCGGATACCGCGGGCAACACTACGGTGAAGGTAGACCCGCCTCCTTCCTCGCTTTCAACGAATATCTTGCCAAGATGGGCTTCGACGATATGCTTCACGATGCTCAGACCGAGGCCCGTTCCAACGATCTGCCTCGTCTTCTCCGACTTGACCCGGTAGAAACGATCGAAGATCCTCGGAAGATTCTCCTTCGATATCCCGATACCCGTATCGGCCACGTCTATCCGTACGTTCTTCCCCTCACCCTTGACCCGGATGTCGACCTCTCCCCCCTCTGGGGTGTATTTGATGGCGTTGTTCACCAAGTTGTTAAATACACCCTCCAGGTTATTTCTATCCCCCTGCACGAGGTGAAGCCGAGGCTCTACATGGACCTTCAGCTTCAACCGCTTTGCCCCGGCCTCGGGGAGCATTGCCTCGTGGATCTTCTCGAGAAGTTCCCCCATGTGGAGGGGTTCCTTGTATTGAACAGCCATCCCGGCTTCGATTTTAGATAGATCCAACAGGTCACTAATGAGGTCCAGAAGGCCCTTTGCCCTCTCCTTAGCCCGCGTCAGCATCCTCAGCTGCCTCTCCGTCAAATCCCCTGAAAGGCCTTCCAGCATGACTGAAAGCTGTTGTTGGATAGAAGCCACCGGCGATCTCAGTTCATGAGACACCATGGCTACGAAATCCGACTTCATCCGGTCCAACTCCTTTAAGCCCGTGATATCCTGCAACACAGTCACGGCCCCCAAGGTCTCCCCCAAATCGTTCTTGACCGGGGCGGTGTGAGCCCTCAGGAAGATTGGGGTGGAACCACCGGTGGGACATATCTCCTGGGAGACCGTGGGGAAAGCTGAGTCAGCGGATCTCAAACTCTCCAGTATAGTCCCCGTTAATGCTCCATCAATGCTGCATTTGGATAGTGACTTCCCAATCAGCGATGATTCCTGAATGTCCAACATCCGCCCGGCCGCCGGATTGGTCAAAACCACGCAGCTGTCACGGTCACAGACCAGAACCCCATCCCCCATGCAGTTGATAATGGTTGCAATTCTGCCCTTTTCCGTTGCGATATCCCGCAGGCTCTTCTCCCTCTCCAGCCTCAGGACCTCCATTTCCCTCTGCAGGGAGCGCTTTTCCAATGCCCTATTGACGATGATTCGGAGCTGGTCCGGCGTAAAGGGCTTGGGAATGAAATCATAGGCCCCCTTCTTCATGGCCTCCACGGCCGATTCTACTGTGGCATAGCCCGTAATCACGATGACCACAAGGTTGGGTTCGATTCGTTGGGCCGCCTCCAGTACTTCCATCCCAGTGATGCCTGGCATCATCAGATCCAATAGGACCACGTCGAAGCCATCACCGCTCTTGATGGCCTCCAGACCCGCCTCGCCGCTATCCGCCGTCACCACCTCCCAATCCTCCTTTGAGAGGATTCTGGTACAACCATCCCGCATGATCTGTTCGTCGTCGACGACCAATATTCGGGCACTGCTAGCCATATCTCCCCCGTGGAATCAAGAGAGGATAAAGCTCTCTATGCCTTTCCCAAAAGCACCTCAATTCGCCTCACCAATTCAGCCGGCTCGACGGGCTTATCGATGTAGTCGTCCGCCTCCGTCTCCAGGCCCATCTGCTGCGTATAACTGGTCGTGGGAATCTTGGAGACAACGGCGGTGAGGAGCAGAATCGGGATCTTCCCGCACTTGGGATCTGCCTTCAGCTCCTTGCAAACGGCGTAGCCGTCTTTGTCCGGCATCATCACGTCCAGCACGATCAGGTCTGGTTCCTCCGCCTTAGCCTTCTCAAGCCCCTCGATTCCGCCGTAGGCGGGGATCACATTGTAGTCCTTGCTCTCCAATATCATGGTTACAGCTTCGACCAGATCGGGATCATCGTCGACGATTAAGATCTTTGACATATCCAAACCCTCCCTTCCGTGGCTTGCTGTTGGATACGGGCACGATCCACGAAGAACGGACACGCTTTACGCCGATGGCCTCGGGTGAAGCCCCACCTGCTTGACGATCTCCGGAACCTTCTCCTCCCACTCGATGGCCATGATGTGTACCCCACAAACCCCCTCTATCCCCCTCAACCGCTCGATCGACTCAACGCAGATCTTTATCCCCTCCTCAGCCTGCCCCTCCTTCTCCACCCCCTTCAACCGCTCAATCAACTCATCCGGTACATCCATCCCAGGTACCATGTTCTTCATGTACCTGGCCATCCCCACCGACTTAAACGGCGTAACCCCAGCCAATACGTAAACCCGCTCATGTAAGCCCCGATCCCTCACCATCCCCATCCACCGCTCAAACTTGTCCACATTATATATACACTGGGTCTGAATGAACTGAACCCCTGCCGCAACCTTCTTGGCCAACCTCGGTACCCGTATCTCAAAAGGATCAGCAAAGGGATTGGCCGCAGCCCCAATAAAAAGCCTCGGGGACCCCTTCAACTCCTCCCCACCCAAAAACTTCCCCTCATCCCGCATCCACCTCACCGCCTGAATCAACTGCACCGAATCCATGTCAAAGACGTTCTTGGCCGTCGAATGATCTCCAAACTTCTGATGATCACCCGTGAGACAGAGGATGTTGTTGATCCCCAAAGCCGCAGCCCCCAAAATGTCGCTCTGAAGCGCAATGCGATTCCGATCCCGACAGACCATCTGCAAAATGGGATCAAACCCCATCTGCTTCAACACAATACACGAGGCAAAACTCGACATCCGAACCACCGAGGTCTGATTGTCGGTGACGTTCACCGCATCCACATACCCCTTCAAAATCTCCCCCTTCTTCCTGATGACCCCGGGATCGGCCCCCCGAGGAGGTCCACACTCGCTTGTGACCACAAACTCCCCCTTCACAAGGATCCTCTCCAATCGGCTGCCACTCGTCATAACCGTAAATCCTCCCTGACCCGCTTGCGCGGTCCCCCATCCCGACTCGCCGACCAATCCTTCACCGGCATGACCTCCTCATAGCGATCCAACTGACCCAACTCCTTGAGCCGATCAATGATGAGCTGCCACCCACAGTCCACCTCCTTGTCAATCTCACACTTCCCATCGGTAGAACCACCACAGGGCCCATTGAGCAGGCTCTTGGAACACCGGGCAATGGGACAAATCCCCCCCGTCCGATCCAACACACACTCCCCACACCCCTGACACCGCTCCGCCCAAACACCCTGCTCCTCCGTTACCCCCAAAAAGGTGGTGTTCACCACCGGAAGCACCGGCTTCCCCCGATACTTCTCCGCCACAAACTGAATCCCCGCCCCACACGCCATGGATAAGATGGCCTCGTACTCGTCCACAAAGGGACGAAGCTGCTCGATGTACTCGTGATCACACTGCCTCTCCAGAACCACCTCCCTTATCTCGATCTCCCCCCCATCCTTCTTCCGCGAGAGCTTCAGCTCCGAGGCGAAAACCCCTACCTCCTTCTCCCCACCAACCGAACACACGGTGACGCACTCGTTGCACCCGGCCAGGATCACCTTCCCATACCCCTGGATCATCTCCTCGATCTCCTCCAACGACTTGCGATTGGCCACTATCATGGCTCATACCCCGTTTGTCTGGTTTGTCCCGTTTGTTTCGTCTATCTCGTCTATTTGGTTTGTTTGGTCTATTTGGTCTATCGGGTTTATTTGGTCTGCCTGGGTTATTTCGTCTCTCTCGTCTATTTGGTTACTTAGAAAATAGATTTCATTTTCATCGTTCGAGGGTGACATAGCCGTCATGTAAAATTTGTTTGGTCTATTTTGTTGATCTCCCTTCTTCCTTCTTCACTCTTCACTCTCACTTCTTTCTGCCTACTGCCTACTCCTTAGTGCTTACTTCTTCTTGCTGCCTCCTGCTTACTGCTTACTTCTCCTCCTCTTCTTCAGTCTCTTCCTTCAACTCCTTCCCACCCTTCGTCCTGATGGGAGAA
>CAYFXP010000138.1:0-2868 GCA_964346935.1 uncultured Syntrophobacterales bacterium | reverse complement strand
CCAGTCACTTGGGCGCTTACCGTGCCCTTACGAAAGGGTGTGACCGTGGAGTAAGCCTCCACCCACCGCGTATAGGGACGGGAAACGATTTCACGGACATCCACGGAAACCCGGCGAATGGGCTCCTGAATCCGTGCCTTACTTTCCCGCTTGTTCTTGACCAGAAAGAGGATCCCCGCGGCCGTTAAGAACACGATGAGCAGTAACAACAAACCTGAGATCCAAGCTCGTCTTCGCACGGTCCCTCCTGGTATGTGAAGAAGGAGATTTCCGAATTGCGATGAATTGAGAAATTAGGCCCCGGTGTCAAGGCCCATGTATTATTTAAGGGGGAAAATCGCGAAAAGTCAAGTGAACACAATATCCTAACTCGAGTTCAGTATGTCCCCTCCCAGTCGATTATCCCTGCCAATTTCGTTCGCCTGCAGTTCGAATCTCGTATGTTTTGAGGTCGGGGGAATCCCGGGCAACCGGATGGGGAATCCAAATAGTAAGGGAAGAAATGAACGTGATGGAGCGGCCGGAGGAAAAATCCGGATCGGTAATTATCCGCCTTATTTTTCAATGCAGAATAGATTGGATTCTCCGGAACAGAGGAATCCTGGCGGGATAGGCTTTTATGGTCTTTTGTGTCAGCCTTTTCCTGAGCCGGTCCTGCTGGTCCATGAGGATCTGAACGGCGTACTGAAGGCGCTTCTCACTATCGGGGCCCCTAAACGGGGACGAGTTACAAATGGCTTTGGCTATTAAGTCGACACAGTAGGCCACGTTTGAATAGACCGAGGTCAGCGACACCGGACGCCTTTTCTCCTCCGATTTTTTGAACAGCCTTGGGTTGTGAAAGACCGCCCCCGCGTAACTCATTTTGATTTCGAAAGAATCCGCCCCATTAAGCCTATTCTCCACTGCACCCTCCAGTGCCTCGAAAGCCGTCTTACCCTGAGATAAATCCCCGACGTTGTTCACCAGGATTTGAGGGCTAAAGAATCGGCGGGCCTCGTAGCCCTCGATTCTCTTGTACAGGCTCATCTCCAGTTGTTTAAATCTGGAGAAACAGGCGCGCACCGACCCATATCCGCTGATCAGATCATTGGGAGATGTTACGACGATTGTCTTATCCGCCAGCAGGGCAAAATCGATCGACTGATGGTTGATGCCTGAAGCTAAATCGAGCACAACATAGTCAAAATGCCTGCTGATCTGAAGGAAACCCCTCAGAAACCTCATCTTCTGCAGATAGTTGAGATTGGCAAGGGCAAAATTTCCCCGTTCCCCCCCGATCAGGAAAAAACCCAGGGGGGTTTTTTCAACCAGGTCCTTCAGGTCTTTCCTCTCTCTGAGGAAAAAATGAGCCAGGTTACATTTGGGATAGAAGCCGAGCCGATCTGAAATAATTCCGTTGCCCAGATCCGCATCGATCAAGAGAACGCGAGCCTCCCTTCTTGCCATGGCAACCGACAAGCTGACGGCGAGATGGGTTTTTCCAATTCCGCCCTTGCTCGAGGTAAACGCCAGAATCCGTCCCCTGTTCCCCACTGCCATATCCCTCCTTTCCCCTCAGGGTTCTTGATGTCTCCAATAGAGCCTCCGGCGACTCCCTGGACTCAGAGCCCGAATGCCTTAGTTCTGGGGAGAACCGCCTCTGTCGGCCTGATCAGCTATATAAGGGGGCAATTGATTCTCCCCGCCTTCATCCCCAACTTCTACACCACAGTCAATCGCATATCTGAGAAGCCTTCCCCAGGTCCTGTTTTCCTTGAGCCACTCCCAAAGAGCCTCAACATTGGGAAAGGGAGCTACGGTAAGAGATGATTTCCCGTAAGCGGACGGCACAACGAGGGAAAGGACTCTCCTAATCCACTCCAGTTTGACCCGATAACGGGAGATAAACAGGACTTTGGCGATAGCAGCCCACAGGGCGGCTTCTTCCGCAAACAGAGGTGTTCGTTCGACCTCTCTCCTGAGATGCGGGGGTATAATTCCAGATGTGTAGTACATATTTACAAGAGCTGCCGTGATATTGCCGCCTGTTATTTGGCTCAAGCGAGCGGTAGCAAGATGAGCAATGTCTTTGCTACGAAAGGTGAATTTCATTTCTTCGGGCATGTGGAAGGCGTTTCCTTAAAGATATAAAGTATATACCACGCAATACGAAACACAAATTACATAACGTGTAGTATGTAGTATATACTACTTTATCCCATACTTGTCAACTCATTTTTTTATTTCTTGTAACCCCTGTCTCACCCTGCTAGAATCGTTCCCACGATGACAATTCCTCAAATCCATCTCAGCCGGATTTTGTGAAATTGTGGCACTATAAAGTGTCGAGCCTTTGATGAACTCCAGGGATTTGGGAACCAAACAAGGGCATTTTAATATAATCTATTGATTTTCTTGTAAAAAATAAATATCCAAGAGCGCCCTGAAGCTGGGGAAAGGAGGGGAAGGTATGAAACGGATACTTCATATATCAACGGCAGTCGTTCTCATGTCGCTTTTTTCTATGAGCGGTTGCGCAAAGAAACCTGCCAACTATTACCGAAGGGTTCGCATTGATGGCAGGTACGCGATCGTGGGCGCCTATTCCGTTGCTGATGATCTGGCAAAAAAGATCAACTGCTACCATTTCGTCTATGATGAGAAGGGCAGGGTGATCAAAGTCGAATACCTCGAACATTTTAAGGGTAGCTCCTGGGTTTTGTTAAACGCTCCTTTTTCCCTTTTCGGAATGAAGTTTCCCCCTGCCCTCGGGCTTGGGGTTTATGGAGTCAAGATCGAATATGCTGATGGGTACGAAAAAAGGACATTCCTTGACCGAGAAGGAGAGCCCACAAACCGTGATTTTTTATTCGGTCGTGTTTATTC
>CAYFXP010000137.1:0-4898 GCA_964346935.1 uncultured Syntrophobacterales bacterium | reverse complement strand
TAAAAAGCTCCAAATGCAAGGCTTGCGAATCTTGAGCGGTGAGGCGTACTTACCAGTACGCCGCAATGACGAAAGATGAGGCGTAACGCAGCCCTTCGGCTTTACTCAGGGCCATGAGCCTGTCGAATGGCAGTTGGACTTTTTACGAAGCCGTCAATTTTGGAAAGTGGGGCCCTCGGAAATTGATTTCGCTTCTGGCATTTCCTTCGGATCTGGAAGAGCCACCGGAAGGGTCACGGTAAATGTGCTTCCCTTTCCCACCTGGCTCTCGACGGAGATTTCCCCGCCATGGGCCTGGACAATCCACTTACATATGCTGAGGCCCAAGCCGCTACCCCCTGCCTTCCTCGACCTGGCTTTATCTACCCTGAAAAAGCGGTCAAAGATATGGGGTTGGTCCTTGGGGGCAATTCCGATTCCACTATCCATAACCCGGAGTTTTATTCGGCCGTCATCCCTCTCCAGCGAGATCATCATCTCACCCCGCGTGGGGGTGTATTTAACCCCATTGTCCACCAAATTCAGGAGCAATTCCCTCAGCTTAAGCCGATCTCCTATGACCGTCACATTCGAATCCTTGCTTATATTGATCGTAATATCCTTGGCCATGGCGATCATTTTCGCTTGGGCGTGAACTTCGGACACTAATTGTGTCAGGTTGATACGCTGCTTTTGGAGGTGGACTTCGCCCATATCTGCCTTGGAGAGGAAAAGCAGATCATCGACGATTTGGGTCATGTGGTCAACTTCTTCCAGGTTGCTGTTCATTATCTTCCGATATTCCTCGGGACGCCTCCGTTTTCTCAAGCCCACCTCTATTTCGCCCTTAAGGATGGTTAAGGGAGTCCTCAATTCATGGGAGGCATCCGCGCTGAACTGCCGGATTTGCTTAAAGGATCGGCCGAGCCTGGATATCATGTCATTAAAGGTTTCGGCCAAACGTCCAATTTCATCCTTGGTCTTTCTCAGTTTGATCCTCTGATCCAAGCTCTTTGAGGTGATCATTCGCGCCGTTCTCGTGATTTCATCGACGGGCTTGAGGGCCTTGTTGGCCAGAAAGAGTCCCCCCAGACTGGCAACAACGAGCGCTGAGGGAACGGTGATCCACAGAATGAGGAGTAAAGTGTTGAGGGCTTCCTCCACCGCTTCTAGAGAAGTCGCCACTTGGACAATATTGATGATATGTCGCCGTCGAACAACCGGAACGGTGACCATTCTGAGGGGATACTTCCCCATGGCCTTTGTCGTTTCGAAGGTGGCCTTGCCCTGAGATGCGTTTTTGAGGGCCTGGATGGTGACGGGTAATTGAAAGCGTTGGAGGTTATCCGATTTCCTGCCAATCCTTCCCGATTCATCCAAAACCTGGATAAACTTCGTTACCGGTTTCCAACCGAAGGACTCTTCCAACACCCGATCGATATTGCTGAAGCTGTAATGGGAATAGGGATTCGTGGAGGAAGAGCCGATCACTTCAGCAATGGATTTGATCTTGACGTCGATGCCTTTATATAGACTCCGCGAGAGGGTGAAATAGAGAAATGCGCTGAAGGAAGTCAATATGATTCCCAGGATGATAATGTACCAGAGGGTCAGTTTAAATCGGATATTTCCGAGCATCACGGTCCATCCTTCATCATATAGCCGGAGCCCCTGACGGTATGGATGAGCTTCTTACCGAATCCCCGGTCGATTTTGTTTCGGACGTAGTTTACGTAGACATCTACCACGTTGGTCGAGGGATCGAAATGGAAATCCCAAACGTGTTCTGCGATGAGAGTCCTCGTCAAGACGCGATTGGGATTTCTCATGAAATATTCCAGGAGGGCATATTCCTTGGGCGTTAATTCGATTTTCCGTTCCCCCCTTTTCACCTGATGGGTTGATGTCGAGAGGCTGAGATCACCGACCATCAGGACATCCGTTTTCTCCTTCATCCCCCTTCGAAGGAGAGCCCTTACCCTGGCCAATAGTTCCGCAAAGGAAAAGGGTTTGGTTAGATAATCATCTGACCCACTGTCCAACCCGCCAATGATATCTTCTATTGAATCCTTTGCGGTGAGCATCAGAATAGGCACATCGAACCCGTTGCCACGAATCCGCCTCAAGACCTCCATGCCATCCAATTTGGGGAGCATAATGTCCAAAATGATGAGATCGTACTCGCTGATTTGGGCTAGGGCAAGCCCTTCCTCGCCATCAAAAGCGGTATCGACGGCGTAGTGTTCCTCCTCAAGGCCTTTTTTGAGGAAGCTGGCAACCTTTTTTTCGTCTTCGACGACCAGAATTCGCATCGACGTCCCATTTGCAGACTTGCGGTGTTGCAGTACTGCAGCGTTGCGGTCAGGGTAATCTATATTTTAATTTAGCTACGAGATGATTTTGCGCAAAGAGCACCTTCGCTGCGCTCTTCAGAGATCTCCCATTTTATTATAAACCAAACTGATTAGAGACAGATTAAAAAGCGATTAAAATACTCTCATCTGGTTTTAATCTGTGGGATAATCCGTAAAATCCTATTATATTCCTCGGAATCAAAAAAGCAAGGCCAAATTAGCTACTATTTCGTTCAACTTCTTGCTCATTTCTTGCCTTCCGTTATGAGGAGAACCAACTCAGATAAGGTTCGAAAAGAATCTGTTCGCTAATAGCCCTGCCAGGGGAGGAAAGAAGAAGGTACATGCCAGTCTGATAAGGGTGAATTTCCACCCCATGATGCCTACTTCCATGGGCAATCGGCTAACCGCCCATAATGACCAACCGGTCAAGAACGCCACCATGGTTCCCACACTTGCCCCTGCTCGCAGGAGGCCAGCCGCGATAGGCAGGCTTACATATGGTCCCCCGGGTGCAAAACCCCCTGCTATCGTGCCGATCATTATCCCCCGTATTCCCGATTCAGCCCCTACCCATTTAGCCAAGATATCATGGGGCATGAGCACCTGGGCCATGCCCGCCACGGTGAACGCGCATACCAAGAGGGGGAGGATTTGGATGGTTATATTCCCCGCCGTTTTCAATCCGATAATATGCTGTCCTCCTCCCCTGAGGTAACCGATAAGGACTAAAGTACCGGCAATGAGCCCTATGATTAGTGTTGGATAGAACATTTTGAATTTCCTTCCGGTTTGTTGCGTTGTCTTCTCCGACAGTCCCCCTTCAACTCCATAACTCCTTCTGGGGCCCTCAATGGATGGAGTCTTTTGCGATCCCATTCTTGCCCTTTCGTCCCCTTGAGAGATTCATCTCAAGGGCCCAAATGAAGTGAAGCGAAAAGACTCTCCCTCCCGGAGCACACATCACCAGGATGGTGGCCATATAATATCAGAGGACAGCCGTATCCACAAGGAAAATGAGAGGCTCCAAGCAAAGGGAGCCTGGGGCTGTCCTTGACAGTCCGTTTTTTCCTCTGTTAGAATCTTCGGTCAAGACCGGTTCGAAGAGAGGATACGGAAATGCTCAAGATCTGTGGAATTCAGATGGCCTGCGTTGAGGACAAGCAAAAGAACCTTCAAAAAGCGGTGCGGCTTGCTGAACTGGCGGTTGAGAAGGGAGCGAAGATTATCGGCTTCCAGGAACTCTTTAACACCCATTGGTTCCCAAAGGGCATCGATGAGAGGAATTTCAGCCTTGCAGAGCCTATAAATGGGCAGTCCATCCAAATGATGCGGAAGGTGGCCAAGGAAAAGTCGACGGTTCTCATCTGTCCCCTCTTTGAGGAGGGCATCGGAGGGGTTTACTATAACACGGCGGTAGTTATCAATGCCGACGGGAAGGTGCTAGGGGCTTACAGAAAGGTACACATTCCCCAGATTCCCCTTTGGGAGGAGAAGTCCTACTTCTCACCGGGCGATAAGGGGTTTCCCGTATTTCATACCAAATATGCCAAGATAGGCGTTCAAATCTGTTGGGACAATTTCTTCCCCGAGGGAACGAGGATACTGGCGCTCAAGGGGGCCCAGATTATTTTCTCCCCCACTGCTGCTGCCTTTGCCTCTCACCACAAATGGGAAACCATGATTAGGGCTCACGCCATTGCCAATGGCGTGTTCATCTTTCGAATAAATCGGGTGGGAAGCGAGGAGAAACAGGATTTCTATGGGAAGAGTTTCTGCGTGACACCGGAGGGGGAGCTTGTCGATAGACCCAGCGGAATGCAGGAGGGCATCGTTTTTGCCAATATCAATTTAGGGGATATAGGCATGACCCGGAGAGAATGGACCTTTCTCAGAGACAGACGCCCCGCGGTCTACGGGGAATTGGGCGGTTTAAGTTGGGGGAGAGAGCGGAGTGCCTCGGGAAGAGTGGCTAGTACACGGCAGGGAAAGCGGGTTGGCAGAGGGAGCAAGGGAAGATGAAAAAGACCCTAACGGAACTGATAAGCGATGCCATTCGCCGTTGTATGGATAAGGGGTTGCTGAAGAGCGGGGAGCTTCCCCCATTGATTCTCGAATCTCCGAAGGACAAGAACCACGGTGACTATGCTACCAACATCTCCATGGTCATGACGACTCGGGAGGGAAAGCCATCCCAAGAAGTTGCCCGAATCATCATGAGCCAACTGGAGGATGAAAATGATCTCATCGAAAAAGCGGAAATTGGCGGGCCGGGGTTCATCAATTTCTATCTGAAGGAGAAGGTGTGGTATTCCATCCTGGAGGAGATCGAGCGGAAGGGCCCGGACTTCGGCAAGGGGAGAATTGGGGAGGGCAGGCGGGTTCAGGTCGAGTTCATCAGTGCCAATCCAACGGGGCCCTTACACGTGGGTCACGGGAGGGGTGCTGCAATTGGGGATGCCCTGGCGAAGATACTCGATGCATGCGGTTATCGCGTGTTTAAGGAATACTATATTAATGACGTGGGAAGCCAGATGAATATCTTGGGTCAGTCAGTTTACCTGC
>CAYFXP010000136.1:0-11545 GCA_964346935.1 uncultured Syntrophobacterales bacterium | reverse complement strand
TCGGGAAACCGAGATAACTCGCCGATTGGAGCAGCTGGGGGCAAAGATCTCCTACCAACATCAACGGGAGAATGTCGAAGGGGCAGAGGTGGTCGTCGTCTCCGCGGCCATCAAGGAGGGGAATCCCGAGGTCCAAGAAGCGGCCGAAAAGCTTGTTCCCGTCATTTCAAGAGCGGAGATGTTGGCAGAATTTATGCGAATGAAACACGGAGTGGCCGTGGCGGGCAGCCATGGGAAGACCACTACTACTTCGCTGATCGCTACCGTTTTAGCCCACGGAGGGTTGGACCCCACAGTCGTCATCGGCGGGAAACTCAACAGCATTGGGAGCAGTGCCAAACTGGGTCAGGGAGACTTCTTGGTGGCGGAGGCCGATGAGAGCGACGGATCATTCCTGAGGCTTCTGCCGACCATCGCCGTGGTAACCAACATCGATCCCGAACACCTCGATTACTATCAGGGGATTGAACAAATCAAGGAGGCCTTCCTTCAGTTCATCGACAAGATCCCCTTCTTCGGCCTCGCAGTCCTCTGCCTGGATCAGGAAAACGTTCAGAGCTTGATCCCCCGGTTGAAAAAACGCTTTACCACGTACGGCCTTTCCAGTCAGGCCGACTTTCAGGCCAAGGACATGAGCTTTGATGGATCCCATTCTTCCTTCGACATGGTTCACAAGGGGAAACGTATGGGAAGGCTAACGGTGCAGATGCCGGGAATTCACAACGTCTACAACGTGTTGGCCACAGTGGCTACGGCTTTTGAGTTGGATTTAAATTTCAAAACGGTCCAAGAAGCGCTAGCCGGGTTTTCGGGAATCCAGCGTCGATTCCAGATGAAGGCCGAAGTCGGCAACATCCTGGTATTTGATGACTACGGCCACCACCCCACCGAGATTAAGGCAACCTTAAGGGCTGCCAAGGCGGGGTGGCGAAGGAGAATTGTAGCCCTCTTTCAACCCCACCGCTACACCCGGACTAAGGTCCTCTTCGATGATTTTCTCACGGCCTTCTACGAGGCCGATTTGCTGGTTATTACCGATATCTACTCAGCAGGGGAGGAGGAAATCGAGGGGGTACATGCTCGTTACCTCTTCGAGGGAATTCGAGAACACGGACACAAGGATGTCCATTACATTTCAGACCGAAAGGAAATCATTCAATACCTCCCAACGGTTATCATGCCCGGCGACCTCGTGATCACTCTCGGGGCCGGCGATATTTACCAGGTGGGTGAAGATCTGATTGAGGAACTAAGGAGCAAATGCAGAGCGGAGAGCCGCTCATGAACCAATGATCGCATGGACTTCTGATAGATGAATGATGAGGAATTGAAATCGCTCATCAGGGGGAAGATCTCCTTTGCCGTTCCCATGGCACGGCATACCTCCTTGAGGGTAGGTGGAAGTGCCGATGTCCTTGCATCTCCCCGGGACGAGGAAGATCTGAGGGTAATGATCCAATTCGCCAATGAGAGGGCGATTCCCTATTACATCCTGGGAAGGGGAACCAATATTATCGTCAGGGATGGCGGCCTACGAGGCATTGTCATCAGTCTCTGCCGGGGATTCAGGGAGATGAGCATCATTGGCCGAGAGAACGAGGAGGTTCTGGTTTCCACCGGGGCGGGGGGGGATCTGAAGAGCCTAGTCCGATTTACCAGGCAAGAGAACCTCACGGGCCTTGAGGCATTCACCGGAATCCCCGGCACCGTAGGGGGTGCCCTGGCCATGAACGCCGGGGCCTTCGGTTCGGAGATGGGGGATGTGGTCAGATCCGTCGCCATGATGGAGGAAACAGGCGGCGTGATGGTAAGACAACGGAAAGAGCTAAGATTTCAATATCGAAATCTCATCCTCCCCAAGGGATCCTTTATCCTCAGGAGCGTCTTGGGGCTGAGGGAGGCAAAGGGAGAGAAGATAGCCGCTAAGCTCAAGAACGTTCAAAGGCTGAGGTCCCGATCTCAGCCTTGGAATGTGCCGACAGCTGGATCTATCTTCAAGAACCCGGAGGGAGCATCGGCAGGGCAGTTGATTGACGAGCTTGGCCTCAAAGGTTACCGCATTGGAGATGCGCGGATTTCGGAAAAGCACGGAAATTTCATCGTCAATGAGGGAGGTGCCACGGCGGCAGAGGTTTTGGCTTTGATGGCCTTCATTCGGGATGAGGTGTATGAGAAGCGGGGAATCTTACTGATCCCCGAGGTTCACATTATAGGGGAGGAATGAAAAACACAAAGGGCCAAGGACAGATCGGCGTGCTGATGGGCGGGATCTCGGCGGAAAGAGAAATCTCCTTGAGCACTGGAGAGGCCATCGCAAAGGCCCTCAAAGATAGGGGCTATGAGGTTTGTCTCATCGACGTTGGTCACGACATCGTTGAGCGACTGATCTCTCACCGGATTCGTGTCGCCTTTATCGCGCTGCATGGAAGGTTCGGCGAAGATGGAACCATCCAGGGCATGATGGAAATAATGAGAATCCCCTACACCGGCTCAGGGGTTTTGGCGAGCGCTCTATCCATGGATAAAATCATGTCCAAATATGTCTTCACCGCCCAAGGGATCCCCACCCCGGCTTACCAGATTTTGCAAGCCAACGAGGGCGCACAAGAGGCCTTGGAAAAGTTGGACTTCCCCTTCCCCATTGTGGTGAAGCCGGCATCCGAGGGATCGACCATCGGTGTAGTCATCGTCCAAGATAAAGAGGGGCTGGTCGAGGCCATTGAGCACGCCCGGCAATACGACCATCGGCTGCTCGTGGAAGAATACATCAAGGGGAAGGAGATCACCTTAAGCGTATTGAACGGGCAACCGCTGCCCATAATCGAGATTGCCCCGAAGGGCGGATTTTACGATTACCGGGCCAAGTATACCAAGGGGGAGACCGAATACATCATGCCGCCCCGCTTACCCTTCATGGCCCAGGAAGCAGCCGAGCGGGCCGGTTTGAACGCCTATAAGGCCTTGGGATGTGAGGGGTGCGCACGGGTGGACATGATGGCAGATGAGCGGGGAAAAGTCTTCATCCTCGAGGTGAACACCATGCCCGGGATGACGGAGACGAGCCTCGTGCCAAAGGCTGCCCGGTTTGCCGGGATTGACTTCCCGGAATTGGTGGAGAAGATCCTGAAGGGTGCCTCATTGAAGACAGTAGCCCGAGGGGGGTAAGGAAATGGGACGTCTTCTCAAAGGTCTCTGTAGGGCCACCAAATTGATATTGGTGGTGGCCGTCTTGGCCCTCATTTGTCGCGTCGTTTATGACTACATGATGGATACACCTCTGCTGACCCTCCGGGAAGTAGTCATTGAGGGTTGCCGCAAGACCTCTGAGAGGGACATTCTGTTCACAACGCAATTGCACCGTAGACCGAATATCCTCTCCATAGAGCTCGCCTCGTTGAGGAGCAAGGTGAAGAAAAACCCCTGGATAGAGCGCGTGGAGATACGGAGGGCCTTCCCCGATAGGATCTCAATAAAGATTACCGAAAGGCGACCAGCGGCCTTCATCCTCCTGGAGCGGTTCTATTACATCGATGCCCGAGGGGTCATATTCGCGAGGGTACCCGAAGGGCATGAAATCGATCGCCCCATTCTGACGGGTCTCCAGCGCGACGATTTCGAGGCCAAGCCGGACCTATCATGGGGATTAATCTCTAAGGCATTGAAGGTGCTGAAGTTGATGGAGAGAGGGGAGGTCCTTTCCCAAAGGGATATCTCCGAAATCCATATGGATAAGGCCTCTGGGATAAATATCTATACGAGTGAGGGGGCCATCGAGATCAAATTGGGCCTCGACCACTATGAGGCGAAGTGGAAACGATTGGAGAGGGTATGGGGACATCTGCGTCAAAGATCCCTTGAGCCCGCCTATATTGATTGCAACTATGAAAAGAGGGTGATCGTAAAAATGAGAGATACGACGGCGTCTTACGCGGAAGGGCTCATCAAAAACTCATAGGGAAAGGAGGTGAGAGAGATGGCGGGAAAGCAGGATAAATTGTTGGTGGGGTTGGATATCGGAACGACCAAGATTTGTACCGTTGTGGGGGAGGTCCAAGACGGATTGGTCAACATCATCGGGATTGGGTCCCATCCCTCAAAGGGGCTCAGGAAGGGCGTGGTTGTCAACATCGAAGGAACGGTGCAATCAATAAGAAAGGCGGTGGAGGAGGCCGAGCTCATGGCGGGATGTCAGATTAGTTCCGTCTTTACCGGGATGGCGGGGGGACACGTCCGGGGCATCAATAGCCATGGGGTGATTGCCGTGAAAAACCGCGAAATCACCGAACACGATATAGAGCGCGTCATCGATGCCGCCAGCGCTATTCCCATCCCCATGGATCGAAAGGTTATTCACGTTCTCCCCCAGGAATACATCGTCGATGATCAGGACGGAATCAGGGATCCCGTCGGTATGTGCGGCGTTCGCTTGGAGGGGAAGGTGCACATCATAACTGGGGCGGCTACCTCGGCCGAAAACGTCGTCCGCTGCGCCAATCGGGCAGGGCTTCACGTAAAAAACATCGTCCTCGAACAGCTGGGCTGCAGCGAGGCAGTCCTGAGCCCTGAGGAGAAGGAGCTGGGAGTCGGCATCGTTGATATCGGGGGTGGGACCACAGACCTGGTAATCTTTTCAAATGGAAGCATCAAACACACATCGGTCCTCTCTTTGGCAGGAAGTCACATCACCAGTGATATCTCCCTGGGCTTAAGGACCCCTGCGGAGGAAGCGGAAAAGCTGAAAAAGAGATACGGATGCGCCCTGGTCCCCATGGTGAAAAAGGAGGAGATGATCGAGGTCCCCAGCGTTGGGGGGAGAAAGTCTCGAACCCTTTCCCGACAGACTTTGGCGGAGATCATCGAACCCCGTGTGGAGGAGATTTTGACCCTGGTCCAAGGGGAAATTGTGAGATCCGGCTACGCAAACCTCATCGGTTCGGGGATTGTCCTAACAGGGGGTACTTCTATTATGGATGGGATGCCCGAGATTGCCGAACAGGTATTCAACCTTCCCGTAAGGAGGGGATATCCTATGGGCATATCCGGCCTGGTGGACCTCGTGAATAGCCCCATTTATGCGACGGGCGTCGGGTTGGTCATCTATGGAAGCAGGAATTCATCCAAGGGAACGATCCAAACAGGTAAGACCGATATCATCTCTAAGGCGAGTCGCCGTATGAGGGACTGGTTGGGGGAGTTCTTTTAACGCAAATGACCTGGGAGGGATGAAATGATTGAATTCGATGAGAACAGGAACGTGGCGGCCAAAGTAAAAGCCATCGGTATTGGCGGAGGAGGGTGTAATGCTATCAATAACATGATCTCCTGCGGTCTGACGTCCGTCGAATTCATCGGGGCCAACACCGACGCCCAGGCCTTGGCGGCCAGCAAGGCATCACTAAAGCTTCAGTTGGGGGCGAAGATCACCAAGGGATTGGGGGCGGGCGCCAACCCCGAGATCGGGAGAAAGGCAGCACTCGAGGACATCGACATGATCAGGGATGCCCTGAGGGGCGCGGATATGATCTTCATCACCGCAGGCTTGGGAGGCGGTACCGGAACCGGGGGCGCTCCCATTGTCGCAGAGGTAGCCAAGGAGATGGGCGCCCTCACCGTTGCCATCGTGACAAAACCCTTCCTCTTCGAGGGCAAGAAACGGATGAAGCAGGCAGAGGAGGGGGTTATCAACCTGCGCATGACCGCCGATACCTTGATTACCATTCCTAACCAGAGGCTCCTGAGCATTAGTGGAAAGAGCATGTCGTTGTTGGAGGCCTTCGAGAAGGCCGACGAGGTGCTTCTCCATGCAGCCAAAGGCATATCCGACTTGATCGCATTTCATGGCCTCATCAACCTCGATTTCGCCGATGTCAGGACCATCATGTCGGAAATGGGAATGGCCTTAATGGGAACAGGTACTGCATCGGGTGATAATAGAGCGGTGGAAGCAGCCCAGAGGGCTATCTCCAGTCCGCTGTTGGAGGACATCTCCATAGAAGGGGCCAAGGGACTTCTCATCAATGTCACTGGTAGCTCCTCAATGAGCCTCAATGAGGTTAACGAGGCGTCAGTACTGATACAGAAGGAGGCCCATGAAGACGCCAATATCATATTTGGGGCCGTCATCGACGAACAGATGGGGGAGGAAATACGAGTGACGGTAATCGCCACAGGCTTTGGGAGAGTGGAGGAACGAATACTTCCCCATTTGAAAAAGGTGCCTCCCATCTCCCTCTCACTCAGGGATAACCTCGACGTTCCTACCTATCTGAGGAAGGAGAGGGAAAAGTCGCAGGAGGTGAAGCCCGAGGAAGTTGATGAGTTCTCCTCCTATGATGAGGAACACTATGACATCCCAACCTTTCTGAGAAAGCAGGCTGACTAACGCCTTGTTTCCGATGGGAAAGGGGCACTGTGAGCCGGCATCAGGCTTAGAAGGCCTCCTCTCCCCGACACGGCTATGTCTTGGAAACTCATCCAGAGGGCTAAGAAACGGCTCTCGGACGAAAGAGGAACCATCTACAAGGATTGGGGTGCGAAAACCACCATTTGCCTCGCCTTCCCAAACCGGTACTATACCGGCATGTCCAACCTCGGGTTTCAAACCCTCTACCACCAATTGAACCAATTGCGGGGTGTCGTCTGCGAGAGGGCCTTTCTCCCCGATAAGGAAGACCTTCGGGAATACAGAAAGACGGACACCGCCCTCTTCTCCCTGGAATCGCAAAGACCACTCTCTGATTTCGATATCCTGGCCTTTTCCATCCCTTTTGAAAACGACTACCTCAATATCCTCACCATTTTGGAATTGGGCAAAATCCCTCTCTTGCGGAGGGCCAGAAACGACTCTCATCCGTTGGTCATCGGGGGCGGGGTGGCCATTTTTTTAAATCCAGAGCCCCTCTGTGATTTCTTCAACGCGTTACTCATCGGCGAGGGGGAAGAGCTCCTCCCGGAGTTCCTGGAATGCTTCCAGCGGGCCGAATCCGAGGGGAGAACTCGAGGGGAGTTCTTGGAGGAAGCAGCCGCCATCCAAGGCGTGTACCTCCCTCAGCTCTATAAAGTGCGCTATTTCGATGAAGGATCCATCAAAAGCTTTGTCCCCAAGGGCGACAACCCGAGGCGAATCAGGAGGAGGTGGGTTCGGGATATCAACACCATCCGTACGGTCTCGACCTTGTTTACCCCCCATACCCAGTTCAATGATATGGCCCTCGTTGAGCTCAGTCGGGGGTGCCCCAGGGCCTGTCGTTTCTGCGCCAGCTGTTTCATTTATAGGCCCTTCCGCACGAGAAACCCCGAAGCTCTTCAAAGATCCTTCGAAAAGGCATTAGCCCACCAGGGCCGTCTCGGGTTGATGGGCTCAGCAGTTTCGGACCACCCCAGCCTAAGGAAGTTGTGCCAATCGGTTCTCGATTTAAAGGGAAACCTCTCCATTGCCTCCCTCAGGGCGGATTCCATTTCAGCAGATCTCATTGCATACCTCAAGGCCAGCGGGCATAAGACCATCTCCCTGGCCCCAGAGGCGGGCTCGGAGAGGCTTAGGCGGGTGATCAAGAAAGACCTCCGGACGAAGGATTTGCTTCGGGCCGTGGAGATCATCGTAAAGATCGGGATTCCCAATATTCGCCTCTATTTCATGATAGGCCTGCCTACCGAAACGGCCCGGGATGTCGATGAAATCGTTGGCCTCACGAGGCGGATAAAGCACGTCTTTTTAAAGGTTGGCCGCGATCAAAAACGTCTGGGGAGGATCACCCTCAGCGTCGCTCCCTTCGTTCCCAAGCCCGTCACCCCTTTCCAGTGGGCCCCGTATGAAGAGAGCAATTCCTTGAAGCGGAAACTGAAGTTCATAAAAAACGGGCTCCGCGGGGAGGGGAATGTCCACCTCATACACGATCTCCCAAAGTGGGGATATGTCCAGACCCTGCTCTCCCGGGGCGATAGAAGGGTGGGAAGAATCATATTGGCTGCACATCATAATGGGGGCAATTGGCAGAAGACCTTCAGGGAAACAAACCTCAATCCCGACTTTTACGTTTACCGGGAAATGGAACTTGATGAGATTTTACCGTGGGACTTCATCGACCATGGCATAAGCAAGGATTACCTCCGGAAGGAATACCTCGCGGCCTTGAGAGAAAGCGAGGAATAGAAAATAATTTTGGACCATTCTAAAGTTCGCTTGACTGCAAACCCAAAACTTGCCCTTCGGGCTCAGACAAATGGATTTGCGGCCGTTTCGCTTCACTGAGAATGGTTAGGCAAAATTCTTTAATGTTCGCTCCGGGGAACCCGGTCAGCAGCCGGTTCCGAAATGGTGGCCTGGGTGGGAATTCCACTTCTCCAGCAAACTTCGCTCATGAATAACGGTATTCCCCCGTATGAAGTCCGAACCCTCCAGAGAATATATCCTTGCAACATTCACCCCCTGAAGGATAAGATATTGACCATGGAGGAGAATCGTCTACTGCAGGAACTGGAGGAGATAGCGGAAAAACTTTCCATTGCGGTGCGGTACGATGACTTGATGGGAGTGGATTTCAAAATCAGAGGAGGGTTGTGCAAGCTCCGGGGAAAGCCTATCATCATCATGGACAGAAGAACGCCACTCGGGGAGAGGGTAGACCTCTTGGTCGGGGCGCTGAGACAGTTCGACCTCTCCTCCGTTTTCATAAGGCCCTATATTCGTTCGATCATAGCAGAAGGTTCAGAAAGTCGCGAAAAAAAGAACCTCTGAGGACGGAACCCCTCTAAAGCTCGCTTCACTACAAAGAGCGTATGGGGGGCTGCTTTGCCCTGCAACTTGTTTACGACCACATAAATATTTGCGTACAGGAGAGGATACAAGCAAATCCCAAATCCTAATTTCTAAACCCTAAAGAAATACAAAGCATCAATGATCAAATGACCAAAACGTTTAGGATTTGGACATTTGGATCTAGATATTGTTCAGTATTTAGTGTTTCGGCCCGCGACGAGGAGTTCGGCTGAGGCTCACTCGAAGTCCCCCTCGGCTTGAGCAGTTCGGCCTTGAGCTCATTGCCGAAAGGCTCGGGGCCTGAGTTTATCGAATGCTCGGTCGAGTCGATTTAGGATTTATTCCTTGTTTCACTGCAATACCGCAACACTGCAGAACCGCAATCCAGCGTGAGAGATCAACATGAGAATTGAGAAGGTCTCCTTTTTGAGCCAGGGACAAGCAGTATCAGGGGCGCTCCACCTTCCGGACGTTGAAAAGCCTCTCTGTGTGGTTGCCTCCCACGGGCTCTTCAGCAGTAAAGACAGCGACAAGTACATTACGCTAGGGGAGCGATGTACTCGAAGGGGGATAGCATTTCTCAGGTTCGACTTTCGGGGATTCGGGGAGAGCAGGGGCAGTATAGCAGAGAGCACCGTATCGGCCCGGTTGTCGGATCTCAATATGGCCATTGAATTCGTAAGATCTCACCCCCGGATCGGCCCTGGAATCGGCCTCATGGGGAGCAGTTTAGGCGGCTACTTATCCCTCATGGAGGCGGCACGGAGGAACGATATTCGGGCAGTGGTGACCTGGGCAACCCCCTATAGCTTAACCGGCCTTGCGGAGAGGAGGGGTGAGGGGGAGATGGCCTCGCTAGGGGAGGAGTTCTTCCATGACATAGGGGCCCACGACCTGGCCCCTTCCCTTCCCAAGGTCCCCAACTGCCTGGTGATTCATGGAGAACGAGACGAACTCGTCCGCGTCGAACAGGCCAAAATGATATATGAAGGCCTCAATTACACCAAGGGGATGAAAATTATAGGGGAAGGCGATCACAGGCTTACCCAGCCGGACCATCGAGAGAAGGCCATTGAAATCACGGTGGGATGGTTTGAAAAATATCTATGAGATACTCAAAAATTCGGGAAAGGAGCTCTGAGCGCGAATTAAACCCCATGGACCGATGGAATCTTGGAATATTGGGTATCAAAACGAATAATCATTATTATTGCCCAAGGAGCACTCTGTTTGAGGATCGCTTCGCTCAGGCACAAGGCATAGGATTTTCGGCCTTAAGCCTCAAATCCGCCGCGCGGGGACGGTCCTCCAACCTCTATCACGGTAATATGTATCCGCGAACCCCGAGAGGGTCACATTGGAAGTATTGGAGCGAAGGGGCAAGGGTCTACGAAGAGCGAGTTTTCCAGAAATCTCTCTGCAGAAACGGTTGAGCAAGGTGTCCATTCAGCAGGAGACGAAGTCATGAAATCTTGCCATCGATGCGGCAACAAGCTCGACGGGGTTGACAAGATCTCGAGAACCGCTACATGTCCCCACTGTGGTACCTACCTCCATTCGTGCCTCAACTGTGCTTTTTATGATCCCCATGCCCATAATCAATGCCGGGAACCACAGAGCGAATATGTCTTGGACCGGGAAAAGGCCAACTTCTGCGACTTCTTCACGTTCAGGGAATCGAAGGCCAATGGAAAAAGGGAAGAAGAGGTCGACAAGGCGAGGAAGGCCTGGGAGGAATTGTTCAAGAAGTCACGATGATCTTCCCCCAGAGCGGCACCTTATCTCGCGGGCGATCCGTCGAAGGTTCCCTGAGCCCTTGCCTCCTGTGAGAGGGATTCCTTAAACGGATTTGATCATAAGGGGAATACTTGGCGCTTCCAGCCCATGGCACTCCTCATGTTGCTTAACATCTCATTTTTCAGGCATTTGCGTTGACTACGGTTCCCGTTTGGTTTACCTTTTAAACACCTCCGGAGTTTCGAAATGTCTGCACCAAAGCCAGGATTGTTGCCCCAATCCGGGGGGGGGTTTCCCTTCTCCCGCTTAATCCATTGGGCGAAGGAGGGGCATCGGGATATCAACGCAGTTGGCTTAAAGGGATCTTCCAAGGCCTTTATCCTTTCGCTTTTGGCGCTGGAGACCAGGCTTCCCCTCCTCGTTCTTACCCCCCGACCGACGGATGCGGAGGCCTTCTCAGAAGCCCTCCGTTTCTTCACGAAGCCGGAAAGGGAAATCCTCACAGTCCCTCCTTGGGAGACGAGCCCCTACGATGACCTACCATCCCATACCGAGGTCGTGGCTCAGAGGGTGAAAGCCCTTTCCCACCTGGGCCTTGGAAATGGGGCCGCAATCGTCACCTGTATTCAAGCGCTCATGCAGAGAACGATGTCCCCCCGTACTCTCCAAGAATTCACCATTGGCCTGAATGTAGGCGATGAGATAGACAGGGAGGAGTTCGTTGAGAGGTTGATGCGAGGCGGATATGCCCGGGTCCCTATAGTGGAGGAAAAGGGTGATTTCAGCGTTCGCGGAGGAATCATCGATCTCTTCTCCCCCTCATATCGAGATCCCGTAAGGCTCGAATTCTTCGGGGACCGGGTTGAGTCAATGAGGGCCTTCGAGGCGGAGACCCAAAGGTCTCATCAGCATTACGAGAGCGTCGTGATCCTCCCGGCCAAGGAGATAATGGAGGACTCCGGCGATGGGCCCGCTACCTCCCTTTTTGACTTTGTAACTCCCCAAACCGCGCTCGCTATCGATGACCTCTTCGAGGTGGAAAGGGAAGGG
>CAYFXP010000135.1:0-1579 GCA_964346935.1 uncultured Syntrophobacterales bacterium | reverse complement strand
AAATCCACCGTCTAATCTAGGTATCAAGGGACTGCCAAATACCCTTTCGCTCTCTGAAAAGAATTTTTGATCATTTTAAAGTTCGCTTCACTGCAAACCCAAAACTCGCCCTACGGGCTCAAACAATGGCTTTGTGGCCGTTTTGCTTCACTAAGAATGGTTACCAAAAATTCTTTAATGTTCGCTCCAGGGATTTCGGCAACAACCCGTCAAGAGTGAAATCAGCAGGTTGTTGAGTATTCCTGATTCAGGGGAGGGGTTTTCCCTTGACCCAACGACATTTTTGATATACCTATGATGAACGCCCCATCTTCAGTTCAAACGGCTCCGGAAGGGATTTGTGGATTCAGTCCTGGACGACGCCGTTGCTTCTGGGGATACGCAGATGCTCGTTATTGATTTTCATCTTCACGTTACAACGGCGGATGAATATAACCAGTGGTTCTTAGACTGGATGAGGAAGCTCTATGGTGAACGGGGATTGGGTCATCTGCGCGCCGTTTTGGCCTCTCCCGAAGCACTGCTCCGATTCATGGATGAACAGGGTGTCGATTACACCGTGGCCCTTGCAGAGATCAATACCATGGTTACCGGCATGAGCACCAACGACCGGGTTGCGGAGTTCTGCCGGGGGAGCGAGAGGCTTATTCCCTTCGCCAACATCAATCCCTATGTTACTTTAAACCAGGTTGCTGAGTTGGAAAGATGCGTTATCAGGCTGGGGGTTAAAGGCCTCAAGCTCTACCCTACCTACCAACACTTTTACCCCAACGACAATAGGCTGTTCCCCATTTACGAAAAGGCACAGGAGTTAAACATCCCCGTTATAATTCATACCGGATCATCGGTATTCCCCGGCTCCCTCATGAAGTACGGAGACCCCCTCTTCCTGTATGAGATAGCCGTCTTTTTTCCCAAACTGAAGATCATCCAGTCCCATGCCGGCAGGGGTTTCTGGTACGACAGGGCGTTCTTTCTGGCCGGCTTGCATGAAAACGTCTATATGGATATAACCGGCCTTCCCCCGCAGAACCTCCTCAAGTACTTCCCCGATCTGGAAAGGAATGCGGACAAGATCATCTTTGGTTCGGATTGGCCAGGGATGATCGATATCAAGAAGAACGTTCGCGCCATCCTGGAACTCCCCGTCAGCAAGGCTACCAAGGAGAAGATACTGGGCAAAAATGCTGCAGTGCTGCTCGGGATTGAAGGAGCCAGACGAGAAACATAGATTCACTCAACCAACTTTCGGGAAAAGTCGCTCATCGCTGCGCAGGAATATTTTTCTCGTGAGAAAAAGACTCTTGTCCCTTCGCTTCAGCGCTTTCTCGTCTGTTCGGATACAGCAGCCTTTCCACCCTCGGTGGGTACCCCATTCTCCAGCATATTTCCTTAATGGACAACGGCCTTGTCAAGAAAATTGAGGAAACTCCGGTCGATTCCATCTTGACAAATAACTCGCAATAGCCGTACATAAATTCAGGATGCGGATATTGGGCCTTGATGTGGGAACCAAGAGGATCGGCATTGCCATAAGCGACGAATTGGGGTGGACGGCTCAGGGAATAAAGACCTTACA
>CAYFXP010000134.1:0-5957 GCA_964346935.1 uncultured Syntrophobacterales bacterium | reverse complement strand
GATACCTGGGGGTTTAATCCCAACATCCTGGAGGAAATAGCCTACCGTATCGGTCTTCCCGGGTGCGCTCCGGAAGATATAATCCTTGCCTGCGATGGAGAAAACGTCATGGGTTATTGTTGGACGAGGATTTACGCTGGAAGAGATAAGGTGACACGAGGCGATAAGGGGCGCATCTACATGCTCGGCGTGGATCCAGATTACCGAGGTAAGGGGGTAGGCAAGGAGGTGCTTCTGGCGGGGTTATCCTATTTGAAAAGCAAAGGTGTGGGGATTGTTGAACTGACGGTGGATAGCAAGAACAAGGCGGCTTGTGCTCTTTACCGATCTGTAGGCTTTCAGATTGAAACAATGAGCTTATGGTATGGAAAGGCGCTGAAGTGAACTTACTTCCTGAGGAAGAATTCAGGATGAACGCTAAAATGCCTTTGCTCAATTTTGGCATGGCCTGGCGAGGTAATCCGTCATCACTGCTCGATATTCGTCGACTATTGCATCGGCGATGTTTGACCAGCTGAACCTGGTTATGGATGCCCGGATAGTTTCAGTAGACTTACGCCTTTCATTGGGGCGTGAAAGAAACTGGGCTATCTTATTAGCAAGGCGACGAGGAGCGTTGTCCCCCACCACGTATCCCGTCGCCCCTTGGTGAATGACGCTTTCGAGACACCCAACCTTGGCGGCTACTACTGGCGTTCCACACGCCAGGGATTCGAGAGCCACCATGCCGAAGCTTTCATAATAGGATGGGATAACACACAGATCCGCAGCGCTGTAAAAATAAGGCAATATTCCCTGTTCCACCAGTCCATGAAAAGCGACTGAATGCTGGATCCGGAGATTCTGTACCAGGCTCTTTAGCTTTTGCACTTCGGGCTGGCTCTGTTCATCGCCACCGATTATTACCAGCCTAAGCATCCGCCCTTTCAGGTAACTCATTGCTGTCAATAGGTTTTTTACACCCTTAATCGGATCGATGCGTCCTACAAAGAGAATAATCTTTTCGCCGTTAAAGCCAAGATGGCGTAGTGCTCGCGCCTTATCTATCGGTCTGAATATATCCAGGTTCACGCCACAGGGGATGATACTGATAGTCTCCGGGCAGGAATAATAGTGGGTGAGGTCCTGTTTTTCCTTAGCGGTGGAGGCAATAATGCGGTGACAATCCTTGACCAGTTCTTTTTCGGCCTCGAGGCGAAGCTCCGGTTCATGCTCGCCTACGCCGATGGCGTTCTTGACCGCCCCCGCCGTGTGGAACATGGTAACATGGGGAATATTCCACCATCTCTGTATCCATTTCCCAGCCCGCCCCGAGAGCCAGTAGTGGCTATGTATCAAGTCGTAGTGAAGCGCATTACGTTTCCTGAAATTTTCCAGGTCTCGGGCGAAATCAGCGAGATGCGGGTAGATAGCCAGTTTTTCGATCTCTTCGCCTTCTCCTGCCTTGAGGTGGATAATTCGAGCATTTTGCCCAAACTCCACAATTTGGTCGTGTAGCGACTCGTGGGCACGGGTATAAACGTCCACCGTGTGGCCCCGCCTTGCAAGTTCCCGGGCAAGTTCTCGAATATAGACGCTCATACCCCCGGTATTCTTACTCCCGAGCTTTCCCAGTGGGCAACTGTGAACGCTCAGCATGGCTATCTTCATAATGTGCTTCGCCTCCAGAGTTCCTTTTGCCGCCCCAAAACTCTCCAGCGGGATTTATTTCAGTGCTATCCGACAGTCGTACAGGGGGATCTCTTTTCCTCCCAAACGGTATTTGTAATCCTCACCCCCTTTGAGAAAGTCGAACGTTCTCCTGTGCCTCTCGATGCCATCTTTGATGGAGAGAATTTTGGAGATGAGCCCGGCGCTGAGGGAGGCGTACTGGGGATCATAGCCGCTATTATAGAGGTACACTCTATTCCTATAGTCAAAGCACATGACTGCTGCTATCGGCCATGAGTCAAGCTCCAAAATGCCAAGCCTCAAGAGTCGAACCTGCGCCATAGCTTTTGCTAATGATCTGAAGAAGGATTCCCTTCGGGCATTTATAAATGTCGCCTTTTCACCACTGCTTTGCCGGAAGAGATTGAGAAAAATTTCCATGGCATTCGGAACATCCCTGCTATCCTCAACAGTCCGGTAGTTAACCTGCCCCGCTTCTCGTATTCTCCTTAATTTTCGCCTCACCTCATGGCGTTGCTTTCGGCTCAGCATTCCCAGGTATTCGTCCCACGTAGAGGGTAAATCTAATTCCAGGGAGACATTTTCCACCGCGCACGAGACTTCATATCCCCTTTCACGCGCCATACCAACAAGATACGTAAGCACTGTGGAATCGGGGCGCAAGCCTCTCAACGTTAACCGACTGATGCCCCTCCTGTTTAAATCGTTAAGGAGGATATTGAAAAAATCGTTCTCCCTTCCCGGGGCGATGATGAAATCCAGACAGTCACACAGGTCGTCACTACCGATAAAGAAAGCATCGGTACCCTTTAAGAGAAGGGGGGCTATGCCTACAACCGTTCGCCTCTGTTTGGCGGCGAACAAATAGAGATCCTCTGTTGCGCCAAACTCATTCCACCAGATTTCCAGCCAGGGTGGCAAGGCAAAGATGCAATTCCATCGCAAAGGGTAAGGAGACTTGACCCAATAAGAGGCGAGTCTTTTAAAACTTTCCCCCGTGGCTCGTTGAGATGATGACATCATGTCTCAGAATTTCCATGTAGCACAATAACAAATAACATTAGCAAATAGAACGTAACGGCTTCAAGGATTGCAACGAGAAATATCATTCCGATGAGGTATCAATTTTCGGCGAATCGCGGTTAATTGGCACAAAAAATGCAAAAAAATTGCTTGAAGGGGCACGCATGAGGTACTATGAAGAGAACACTTCCCAAGTGGCTTTATATTCCATGGGTACTCCTTCTCTTTGTGGTTGCCGCCATCCTGACCCTTTTGGACGTTATTCGACGGAGGCAAAGCCCCATTGGGTCCACAGAGCCGTAGATAATGGTGATCGTTCCACCAATCGATAGGGAATGTGTGAGGAAACAAGGAGGGATCCGATGTTAGCCAGAGAGACCCACAGATCTCGCGGGATGAGACGGTGTCTAAAATGCGATCGATCCTTTCTCTCTAAGCATCGGTTTAATAGGCTCTGCGAGAATTGTGCTAAGCAAAACGCCAGTGTCAATATTGGAGAATATGTCTTACATCCCGCAGTTTCTTCTCCGAGGCATCTCGATGAACGGGAATAATCCAAACCCGTAAGGCTGGCGTGGAAAGACAGAGCTCCTTTTCCGCTCGGCTTTGTTTGTTCGTTGAGGGATCTTCCGCTTCGCATTTCTTCCATTGAGACGTTCCGATTATCGCGGCCACGATCGGCCAGTACCTTGACATTTGTCCCTGTGGTGTTTAAGCTTCGTAAACAACGCAGATCACAATGAGAGGACGACGTGGAGGCTAGCCTTGGCGGATTTCGACGGTAATACGGCTGAGGGTTACGAACAATTCGAGGCCACCTCCCTCTATTGTCCCCATTGCAAGGAAGCGTTTCCTGTAAGGAAGAAGTTGCTTCTCATCTTGCCCGAGGGGGATGAGTACGAATACCTCTGTAGCCGTTGCGGGTCGTCAGTTGGAGTGAAAATCGAAAAGGGGAGAGAACAGATCAAGGTTCTCATTTAGTGGTCGATCATTCTTTGCTCCCGAGGATTTCATGAAAGTAATCGTAGAGGATATGGAAGTTCTTCTCATCCACTTCCACGAATGCAATTCCGACATCGAATTTCCCATCGGCAGAGGGTTTGCACCGGATCACCTTTCCCCGTGCATTGAACAGTTCTTCCCCTATGGCCAGGGTTAAGTCCAATACCTCGGTTGCCGGGATTGGGGAATATGCCTGAATTCTCAGTCCATCCGGGCTAAGGTTAACAGTCCTTACCTTCTCCTCCTCGCATTGCCTCCCTTCTGTATCAAATCGGATGTATGAGGCCAAATGTGAGCAGTTAAATCGGGGAAACCTCCTCCGGTCTTTTATGATGAATATCGGCATCATCCCTCCTTCTGTGAAATCATTTGGAAATCATTTTTACCCTCCCTCTGGGATTTCACCCACCGAATTAATTCCTTCCTATTGAACAGCCTTTTTCCGCCTACCTTATAGGATGGAACTATTCCCTTCTTGATCATTCGGTGTAAGGTAACCCGACTCGTCCGGATCAATTCACATGCTTCCCTGACAGTAAGATAGGTCTTTTCTTTCATTTTATTTCATTTAGATAAAATCAGTTTTATTTTATTTCAAATCATATTAATTCGTCAAGGTAAAAAAGGGAAAAAGGCGAGATCTCTGAAAAATTGGTAAAACGAGTTCTCCATACGGCCCCTGCCGGGGGATGAAATCGCCCGGGGTGCGAAGCTCACCCAAAGGGCAACACAAAGGAGGCATTTTTTGACATCCCCATTACCAATAATCGTCACTTTTCGTCCCCGGGACGAGAATCATCGAGAGAAGCAGGAAGACTAAAGGAGATAAATGTCAAAGATAACGATGGGTTTGGGGCTTCGGGATCCACTCTTTCGGTTTATGGCATGGAATATGATGAGTGATATGCCCGTTGGGGCGAAATCGATCGAGGAGGCAGGGTATGATGTCTTTCGGAAAGAAAGTGTGTCCGGTATGTAGCAAGGAAATAAAGTACGTCTTCAGTGACGATGGAAGGGTTCGTCCTCTCTGTTCCAAGTGCAATGTCTACTTGGACGAGGGGAACCTCCGTCCGGTTATGTATGGTTTTGAAACTATGGATGAAATGGAGTGCTGATCCCCCTTTTGATTAAGGCTTTCAGGTCAATGAAAAAGGGGGATAGGTCTCATCCTATCCCCCGAAAGCCTATCTCTGGTTTTTTTCTCACTCCTACAGCATAAGGAGATCCTCCTTG
The DNA here is from genome assembly GCA_964346935.1 of uncultured Syntrophobacterales bacterium. Classification (GTDB taxonomy): domain Bacteria; phylum Desulfobacterota; class BSN033; order WVXP01. The sequence goes on along the minus strand of CAYFXP010000134.1, from coordinate 1,028 downwards.
CAGGGGTTCATCAGGCCTTGGGGGCTTCCACCAGTTCACCCCGTTTGGCCTTCTCGATGAGCTCATCCTCCCTCTTGATTTCTTCCATCGTCTTGGGTTTGAGCTTGTCGGGCATCGGTTCAAGCCCATACTTCCATTTAAGGAATTGCATCCCCGTAGTTGGGTAGAGGGCGTAAATGAGGACATCCTGGATGTTCTTGGCGATTCCCTTCGTTGCCTCCTTGGCCTTCTCCAGTTCCGGCTCCAAGATATCGGCGGGCCGACAGGTGATGGGCGTTTCACCCCTCTTGTATCCCTTGAGGATGATCTTCTGAATCTCTTCCGAAATGGGAACCGGAGGCCTGCCGTAAAGCCCGTAGACGTAGCTCTTGGTCTCCTCGGTCGTAAATTTGTATCGGCCGAAAAGCACGTTGAGGACGGCTTGCACCCCCACGATCTGGGAAGTAGGGGTTACGAGCGGCGGATATCCAAGATCTTTCCTGGTCTGAGGAAGCTCCGCATAGACTTCCTCCAGCCGATGGAGGGCCTTCTGCTCCCTGAGCTGGCTCACCATGTTGGAGATCATCCCCCCCGGAATCTGGTGCACGAGGACCCCGGTATCGATTACAGCCATCCTGGTCGGATTGTAGTAATCCCGATACTTGGGGGCGATGGATTCGAAGTAATCGCCCAGTTTCAGCAGGTGTCCGATGTCCAGCCCGGTATCCCGGTCAGTTCCCTCCAGGGTAACCACCATGGGCTCAACCGCGGGCCCTGCCGACCTCATGGCAAAGGGGGCCAGGGCGCAATCGATGATGTCCACACCGGCCTCGGCGGCCTTCAGGCACGACATAGACCCGAACCCGCTGGTGTAATGGGTGTGGAGCTGGATGGGAATCCTCACCGTTTCCTTGAGGGCCTTGATGAGGGTATATGCGTTATCGGGGGCAATGAGGCAGGCCATGTCCTTGATGCAGAGGCTGTCCGCTCCCATGTCCTCGATGATGCGGGCCTTTTCCAGGTAGTACTCGAGGTTGTATACGGGGCCC
>CAYFXP010000133.1:0-1501 GCA_964346935.1 uncultured Syntrophobacterales bacterium | reverse complement strand
ACGGTGCTTTTGAGCCTCATTCAGGGTTTTGGAATCGCCGTTGGCCTCAGGCAGATGGAGTCCGGAGGTGTGCCAATTGTTAGCGATACCAGTTGGACGTTCATCCCGATGACTATGATTACCCTTACCGCTGGGACCGCATTCATCATGTGGCTGGGGGAGCAGATTACGGAGAGGGGAATAGGCAATGGGATTTCCCTGATCATCTTTGCGGGGATCGTGGCGAGGTTACCCGGTGCCTTCGGCAATACCATTCGGTTGTTGAGGACAGGAGAGTTACAAATCTTCTTAATACTGGTCATCCTTGCCTTTATGGTGGTGGTGGTAGGGTTTATCATTTTCATGGAAACGGGTCAGAGGCGGTTGCCAGTCCAATATGCGAAACGGATCGTGGGACGGAGGGTGTACGGCGGGCAAAGCACCCATCTTCCCTTAAAGATAAATACCTCAGGAGTTATTCCCCCCATCTTCGCCTCCTCCATATTAATGTTCCCCTTGACCATTACCCAGTTCATGCCCAAGGCGTGGATGGAGGCTCATCCTTGGCTCAATAAGGCCCTCAATAGTCTGGGCGCAGGGACCATCCTGTACAATATGTTGTATGTGGCATTTATCATCTTCTTCTGTTATTTCTACACCGCGATCGTCTTCAATCCCGACGATGTTGCCGAGAATATGAAGAAGTTTGGGGGATATATACCGGGGATTCGACCCGGCAAAAGGACAGCGGAATATATAGACCGAATACTATCACGGATCACCTTGGGCGGAGCCCTCTATGTCTCGGCGGTGTGCGTTCTCCCAACCATCCTGATCCGGCGATTCAACGTTCCCTTCTACTTTGGAGGAACGGCCTTGCTCATCGTCGTCGGGGTCGCCCTTGATACGGTTCAACAGATCGAGTCCCATCTGCTGACACGACAGTACGAGGGATTGATGAGGAAGGGAAGATTGAAGGTCAGGCGTCGTTAATAAGGGTGGGACCGTGAACCTGATAATCATAGGTCCTCCTGGCTCGGGCAAGGGAACCCAGGGGAAGCTTATCGCGGAGAGGTGCCGAATTCTACAGATATCAACAGGGGATATTCTCAGGGAAGCGGTGAGAAATGGATCGGCTCTTGGCCTAAAGGCGAAGGCCTCAATGGACAGAGGAGATCTGGTTCCCGACGAGGTGGTTATTGGGATCATTGAAGAATGGCTCATGCAAGGAAATTACGGAAAAGGATTCCTCCTGGACGGTTTCCCCAGAACCGTGGCACAGGCCCATGCATTAGAGAGGATGCTGGACAGAAGGGGATGGGCCATAGATCATGTGATCAGTATCGAGATTGAGAGGGAAGAACTCATAAGGCGATTGATGGGAAGAAGGACGTGTGGCAGGTGCGGCGCCATGTATCATGCTCTCTTCAATCCGCCGAAGAAGGATGGAATTTGTGATCAATGCGGGGGTTCCCTCTATCAAAGAGAGGATGACAAGGAGGAGACGATCCGATCCCGATTT
>CAYFXP010000132.1:0-10656 GCA_964346935.1 uncultured Syntrophobacterales bacterium | reverse complement strand
AATGAAGGGATTGGAAAACATCCAATCCCTTCAAATTCCTGCTCTTGAATGTTACCAGGCGACCCACCACCAACACCACAAGATCTTCTTGTCTCCTCTGCTTCCCTTCTTAACCACCTTGAGCTTCATAATGGCTTCACCCCCTTTCCAGGCATAACTTGGTATCTCGGTGAATTGGCTACTGAGTTCCCTGCTCGAAATACCTCAACGGGTTTACCCCTTAGCCAATCCCCCAATTACCCGGCCAAATACTCGTATTTCACGATTTCCGGGGCCGCTTGATCGAAGTATTTCCTTTCGCACGCAATATCCCGAAAATCGGCCTTTTTAATATGAGCTGACATCCGGCAGCCCCCCCCACAAATCGGAATATAGGGGCATCCACGGCAGATTTCGCAGGGATCGAACGTCATGAACTGGGTGTTACGGTAGTTAAGCTCATCCTCATTGATATGCCCGATTACGAACTCGTCCATTCCCGCCGAACCGGGGCATTTGTAAATCCTACCGAGAGGGTCGATCGTGTAAGCATGTTCCCTACTCGCCTCGCAAGGACCAAGGGCAATACCCCCTGGACAGGGAAATCCTCTCTTCTCAGTCTCCTTTCTCAGACAGAGCAGATCATCGACATCGATATCGGAAAAAGTGCAGGTATTGAGCAAGCTCTGGGGACGTCTCGCGTCATCGAGGCTTGAAAAGATGGGCTTAAAACCAACTCTCTTCACATGCTCATTAAAGCCGTGGTCCTCGAGGAGATCCAGCAGTCTGGGCATGCTTTCCCTGTTGGAGTCGTCGAAATTCCCCCCGATGCTGATGGCTATTTTTCCTTTGAGCTGCAAGAGGTTCCCCAAAATGGTATCGAAGGTTCCCTCTCCGTTTTGATGTGGGCGCTTGGCATCGTGGGCCTCTCGGTCGCCATCCAGAGTGACCTTGACCTCTTTGAGCCCGAATGGGAGGAGAAAGTCGATCAGTTCCCCATTGAGCAGGAAACCGTTGGTGATAATGGATATGTTCAATTGAATCCCCATTTGCTGTGTTAGTTCGGACATTTCCTTGCTGATGAGCCTGACGGCCTTGGGATTCAATAGGGGTTCACCCCCGTAAAAAACCAGCTCGAGCGTTAGGGGTGAGAGGGTGCGCAATTTCTCGGAAATCCATCGAATTACCCTCAGGCTGGTTTTCCGGTTCATAGAGGAAGGGAAATGGAAGCCCTCCTGGAAGCAGTAGGTGCACCTGAGATTGCAGGCATAGGTCGTTAAAACGGTTACGCTGAGGGTCGATGGGTCATATCTGAACTTATGAAACCAGTACTGAAGCTCCCGATCCTCATCTATGTTGTCGTCCACCATTATGCCCAGCCCCTGCAGCTGATTGAGGTAGTTGATCTCATTCCCGTTCAGCGGAAGCTTTTCCTCAGCCCGTTCCATTGCCTTTTTCAACTCCTCATTTACGATGACCCTGGAATCGGTGAAGGTATTGAAGACCAGAAATTCCCCTTCATTAGGGAAAGAAGGAATGAAGATATTGAATTTCGAGCTCCTCACCCTCGACTCCTCTGGTTATTAAATCTATGGTGAGCAATGCTTATGCCAGTCGATGGATGGGTTCCCTCATTCTGACTAATGAAAAAGCCAAATTTTTGGCCACAGATAACGATCAGCCGCGTTGTATGGGAGGAAATGTTTGACATGGGCCATTTTCCGTGGATGGACAGAAATTTGGCCAAAAAGGACTGAATATTAGCTTAAGATATGGAATTTAAAGGGAAAAAAGGCGGATTAAAAGAAGGGGGAAGAAATTATTACATCTCTTCGATGGGGGAAATTCCCTTTTCTTTCAGGTCCTAAAAACGGCCAAAAAGTTGACCATATGAACGGGAGCTAAGGGATGAATATTGATTACGCGTTCAATCATAAAGGATTTTCACAAAAAGGCCAAAAAGTTAGCTCCATGGGCCAAAAAGTTGGCTCACATGAACCCTATTCCATGGCTTCTTTATCCTTAATGTTCAAATAATCGTATATGTGTAATTTGCTGAGTTTGTATTTCAAGGTGCTCAATGGGATGCCGAGGCTTCTTGCCGTCTCCTTCCTCCTCCAGCGGTTCTTCTCCAGGACCTTGAGGATTAAGTTCTTCTCGAAGGTCTCACATGCCTTGGTGAGTAAGCCCTCATCCTCCTTGCCCAACTGAGAAGGCAAGGCTTCGATCAAGTAATATTCTATGGGAATATCCTGCTCCGAAATCATATCTCCATCGGAGATGGCGATGAGCCTTTCGATCAAATTTTCCAGTTCCCTTATATTTCCCGGCCAGTTATAGCTGTGAAGTATCGATAGGGCACCTTCCGTAATTCCTTTAACCTTCTTTCGAAATTTTTGGTTGTACCGCTTGATGAATAACTCCACCAGTTGGGGGATATCTTCCAGACGATCTCGGAGCGGAGGGAGGTTGACGGGGATGACATTTATCCTGTAAAACAGATCCTCCCGGAAGTCCCCTTCCTTCACCGCCTCCTCAAGGTTAATGCTGGTGGCAGCGATAAGCCTGACGTCAACTTTGATGGTCTTGGTGCCCCCCACCCTTTCAATCTCCCCCTCTTGAATGCCCCTGAGAAGTTTGGCCTGGACGTCGAATTTCAAGTCCCCGATTTCGTCCAGAAAGAGGGTCCCCTTATGGGCCAGCTCGAATTTCCCAAATCGTTGGCGGTGAGCCCCGGTGAAAGCCCCTTTTTCGTGCCCAAAAAGAGTGCTCTCAAGCAGGTCGGTGGGTATGGAGGCCAAGTTTACCGTTACAAAGGGATTTTCTGAGAGGGCGCTCTCCTTGTGGATGATTCTGGCCACCAACTCCTTTCCCGTCCCGCTCTCCCCCCTGATCAGCACCGTGGCCGGGAGTCTGGCCACCTTCTGGATGACATCGTATACTTCCTTCATCTGGGGGGTTTTGCCCATGACGAACTCGTATTCGATGTAGCGCTCCATCTCTGAGTGGAGGTAGATCAGTTCCCGGTCCTTCCTCTGTTTCTCGATCACGCGGTCAACGAGGGTGATCACCTCGTCGTAGTCGAAATCCTTGCCGATATAATCGTATGCACCCAGTTTCATGGCCCTGACCACCGAGTCGATTTCCTTCACAACGGTGATCATGATGACATCGATATCCTCAAACCGCTCCTTGATCTTTTCCAGCACTTCAAGGCCGCCCATCCCGGGCAGCATGATGTCGAGACGGCTGACGTTGACCTCTTCAGACTCTGCAACCCTTAGGGCCGTCTCACCGTCTTCGACCTTGATAACGGAATAGTCCTTGTTGAGGATCGCCTCAAGGGTATCGCGAATGCTCTCGTCATCGTCGACGATCAGTACAGTTGGAAGCTTCTCAACCATCGCCTTTTCCCGAAGGGGTATTCCGAAAAAATGTTATCTTAAGGGAATGAGCCCTGTCAAAGAATAAATGCGAGGGACAAGATGCTGAAAAGATAAAACCATATCCTTCGATTCATCAAGGCCTTTTTTGCTGTGGGCTTCTAATTCTCTATTTGACAGTGTTAACAATGAAATTGCAGAGCATGAGGAAAAGCAGATATCCGAGGAAAAAAACGCTTAGCCCCACGAGGACCGCAACAATCCTTTGGCCCCATTTCATGGTTTGCCCTCATGGATTAAACTTATGCCAACTAAACAAAATAAGCAATCTACATGCCAGTTGGAGCGGGGTTTTCCTCAGTTTGGCGGTTCAAAATGCGAGGGAGTTTTTCGCCGTTAAAGGATGACGGGGCTGCGGTCCTTCAGGGTAATCTCCTTCTCGTTGACCTCACAATTGAAGGCGAATGCCTTGACTCCCAAACTATAACCCGTATTGAGGGCTTCGGCAAAGCGGGGATCCGTCGATTTATTGGGGGAGAGGAAATCGAAGCGGCTGGACCGATAAGTGACTTCCCTTTTGATGAGGGAGTATCCGGTGAAATCCGGGAAGGCGTCCTTCCCAATGGAGTCGGCCAGTAGGATTCCAGGGGGTCTGGCATCGATGGATACCCAGAAGCCGTTGAAATCAACGAGGCAGATATCGTATCGAGCTTTTCTCGTCCGGGATTCCCTTTCCCTGAGCTTGATCGATTTTCCAGCTGCCAGGAATTCCGCCATTCGTCCCGAGTTGGGAACATGGACATATTCCTTCCTCCCATCGATCTGGACAGAGGCGAGCAAGTGGTTTACCCGTTTGGCAAAGCTGGCATCGCGAAGGGGATCGGCGAACTCCACCCTTCATTCCCCTCAGGGTTCACGTTCTTCTTCGTCTCCGTTTCCTCGCTGGGGATCGATGAGCTTGACCGGGATCGTTCCCAATGTGTCCAAATCGCCAATATCGAAGGGAGGAGGGGGCAGCCCCTGTCTGACCCCCCGGGAAAGAACAAGGGGAAAAACGGCTTTGTTGCTGGTGTTGCCGCCCTTGTCCCGAATATATACGGTCAGGCTGAGCTGAGTCCACTCGGGCAACCGATCACCAATAAAGCTGGGAAATCTGAGATATCCCTTCATCCTTTCTCGATGGCGCTTTTTGATGATCACGTATTCGGAGGAATATGGTCCATAAGCTACCTGGGTAAAGGCGCATACAAATTGCCGCATATCTCCGTCCGGGTCATGGGCCTCCAAGTAGATTTTCCAGATGTCGCCGTGGGAGAGCTCCTCCGAGGCAAACCAGTGGGTGATGACGGGCGGGCTTCCCCCCGGCTTGATGAGCCATTCCGCCAGGGATTTGGAGTCACCTGCCCTCATGGGAAAAGCTAAAATGACTCCTATTATAATAACAGCCGCGACTCTCTTCATCATAGATCTCCTTTCCTTCCTTATGTTCTCACTCCTACTTCTCAAAGTATACATCAAAAGTAATGGACTCTTCATGCCTTCTCTCTCCTTTGGGGAAGATGGGGAAAGCCATAACAAACGTTAGGGGTATTTTTGCAAGATGAGGAATAAGTATGTTACTATCTTCGGGAAGCATATATACTTTGCCATGCCCAAAGCGTGCATTGGACGCATTTTTTTAATGAAGGGCCTGAAGATTTTCCCTTCTAATTTGACGGATATTCATGCCAAGCAGATGTAATCTGGTTCAACAGGGATACACGGCGGGAAGCTGTATAACGGAGGCCGATGGAAAAAAGAGATTGGCCTGTGACACAACCCTCAAGGAGGAGGATGGGAAGATAGCGAGGCTCATCGAGTCCGTTCACCTCTCCAGGCCTGAGAACTACCTCTCCATCTACCAATCGGGCTGTAACTTTTCGTGCCGCAAGTGCCACTCCTGGTATTTCAGCAAGGTAGCGAGAGGGACGTGGTATTCACCTTCCGACATTGCAACGCTATGCGTGGACTACGATAAAAGGGTGACCCTGCGGGAACCGAGGGAACGGGCAACTTCATGGCATGCCCACGATAGCTGCCGCTGTTGTGGAGCCTGCATAATCTCCGGGAAGGGGTCACCGAGCTGCCCGGGGATCCTTTCCCCAAAGGACATTGTCTTGAGCCCCCAAGGGTTCGGACCGGCGAGGAATATCGTGGGGTTCACCGGGGGCGATATTTCCTGTAAGCCCGATTTCTATGCCGAGTGTGCTCGATTAATCAAGGAGAGAACGGAGCTCTGGGTTTTGATCGAGACCAACGGCTATGGCCTTACTCCCGAAAACCTGGACCATTTGAGGGAGGCAGGGGTAGATTCCTATTGGCTGGATATTAAGGCTTTTGATGATGAAACCCACAGATGGTTAACGGGATGCTCCAACAAAGGGATACTCGCCCTCCCGGAGGAGATGCTCAAAAGGGGGTTCGTTTTGGAGGTTCTTTCCCTCTACATCCCGGGGGTGGTGGAGACGCAACAACTGGCGGAGATTGGAAGGCTTCTGTCGCGATTAGACCCCGGTATTCCGTTCATCATTTTGGCCTTCTTCCCCGAAAACGAGATGACGGATTATCGGCCTCCAACTGCTCAGGAGATGGTTGAAGCTTTCCTCGAGGTTAAGGCCACGGGTTTGGAGAAGGTTCGCCTCGGAAATACCGGGGTTTTTGCCAAGGGGGATGAGGGCCGTCAGTTGTTGGAGGAAAGGGTAGGATTTGGGAATTATTGAGAATGTTAAAACCCATAGGTTTGGCTGAATGTAACGGAAAAGGGAGGCGGAGAAATGGAAGTCAATGGTGGCAAGATATTGAGGATCAACCTTTCGGATGGAAGGATAGCGAAGGAGGAGATTTCGGAGGAGATGAGGAGAAAGTTCCTCGGAGGCAGGGGATTTGCCGCAAAAATCCTCTGGGATGAAGTAATGGGGGTCGAGCCACTATCGGAGGAAAATAAGATCGTCTTTTCAACGGGCCCCCTGACGGGCCTTCCCTTGCCCAGCTCTGGGAAGATGGTCATCGCCTCGAAGAGCCCCCTCACGGGAGGATACGGTGACGGAAATATCGGAACCATGGTCGCACTGCATCTCAGGAGGGCCGGATACGATGTATTGATCGTGGAGGGGAGATCCAAGGCCCCCTGCTACATTGCCATCCAAGATGAAGAGGTGAGAATCCTTGATGCTGGGGATCTTTGGGGAGGGACGACCTTTGAGTCTCAGGATAAGTTGGAGCAAGAGCATGGAAGGAGCATTGGGGTCTTGGCCATCGGTCCGGCAGGTGAAAACATGGTCAGGTTTGCCAATGTAATCTCCCAGAGGGGGAGGGCAGCCGGAAGACCGGGCATGGGGGCGGTGATGGGCTCCAAGAATCTCAAGGCTGTCGTAGCAAAGGGCACTGGGAAGATCCCCGTCTTCGACGAGCAGAGAATGCGCGAGATGGGCAGGCAGGGCTATGAGGAGATTAAGGAAAAGGAGAATTATGATTTCTGGATCAGGCAGGGCACCATGATGGTTTTCGAGTGGTGTAACGAGAATAGTTGTCTTCCCACCTATAATTTCAGGGATGGAGCCTTTCGATTCTCAAAACAGCTGGATGGGTATGCGCTGGAGAAGCTCAAGGTAGATCGTAAGGGGTGTCCCTTGTGCAATATGCAATGTGGGAATATCATCAAGGACATGGAAGACGGGAATGCGGAGCTGGACTATGAGAACGTAGGCATGTTGGGCCCCAATCTTGGGATGGATGACCTGGCAAAGGTCGGGGTTCTCAATCGAATGGCGGATGAATACGGGCTGGATACGATATCCCTCGGGAGCTGTCTGGGGTTCTTGATGGAGGCATCCGAGAAGGGGTTGATGAAGGGGTTGATCGATACGGGGATAAAATGGGGGGATCTTGACGGCTGCAAAAAGGCCATCGAGGACACCGTAAAAAAGAGGGGCCTCGGGGAGATCATCTTTGAGGGGGTGAGAAAGGCATCCGAATGCGTGGGAGGCGAGTCTCAGGGCTGGGCGATGCATGTCAAGGGATTGGAGATTTCCGCATATAACTGCCACGGTTGCCCTGGAATGGCCCTTTCCTATGGGACATCGCCCATCGGGGCCCACCACAAGGATGCGTGGGTTATCTCCTGGGAAGTCTCCACGGATAGGTTCTCGTATAGTAAGGAGAAGGTGGAGAAGGTGGTCGAACTTCAGAGGTTGAGAGGGGGGTTGTTTGAGAGCATGACCACCTGTCGCCTCCCATGGATCGAGGTAGACTTCGGCATCCATTGGTATCCGAAGTATCTCCAGGCGGCAACGGGCAAGAAAATGGGCCAAGAGGAGCTCTTCGACTTGGGCGACAGGATTTATGCCCTTATTAGGTCTTATTGGGTGAGGGAGAATCGAGGTTGGACCAGGGAGATGGATTATCCCCCATTGAGGTGGTTCGAGGAACCTCTGAACCACGGGGATCTGAAGGGACAGAGGTTAGACAGGGCGCAATACGATGAGATGCTCTCCCGGTATTATGAGATGAGGGGTTGGGATGAAAATGGCATCCCGCAAAAGCAGTCCTTAGATGGTTTGGGATTGGGGGATGTGGCCGGAGTGCTGGGAAAATATGGCTGAATTCAGATTTCTCGGTTATCTCGCGGAAACCTACGGAAAGAAAAAGGTGGAGATTTCCCTGAAAAAGCCGGGGAAACTGAGGGATATCCTGGGAGTTGAATTCCCCGAAGACCGTTCCATCGTGCTCATCAACGGACGAGTTGGGAATTTCAATAGCGTCATTCGAGACGGGGATAAGGTGGTTATCATGCCGATGATATCAGGAGGATGATTTTCGATAAGGGCTGAGCCCACCTTTGATTATGAGTTTGCGAAGAATTTTTCCGCCTTATCGATTTCGGAGACGCGCAGGATAAATATGGATTTTTCGGCATCCTCCATTGCTGACCCGTATGTGTAGTCGATGTTGATTTTCCCTTCGCCCAGTTTTTTCGCCACTTGTCCCAGCATGCCTGGTTTATTGATGAGGGTGAAGACCAAAACCGGCTCCGAATCCAAAAGATATTCCAGATCCGTTAGCTTTCTCTCCGCTTCTTCCGGCTTATCCACGAGGATTCGAATAATGGAGTAGTCCGAGGAATCCTTGAGGATGCCTCGGTAGCTTTCCGCAAGGGCTATCCTCCTGCGGGTTTTCTCCCTAATCTTAAACAGTTCCTTAACTGCATCTTTGGCATTCTGAATATTCATGGCCAAGATGTTGATATTGGATGTGCTAAGGACCTCGCAAAGCTTTGCGAGCTCACCTGGGGTATTGATCAAGATGATGGATAGCTGTGTCCTCCTCTCCATAGAACCGTTCTCCCTTCAATCCACAAAAGAATTGTTGGGGCAAGATACCAAACTTTTCTCGGGAAGGTCAAGGGAAATATATGAGATCTGTGAAAGTTCGCTCTTCCCCGCTCACACATCAGCGTTGCGGTATTGCAGTCGGAAAGGCGAAAAAGGTTAGAGGGTAAAGGTTGGAGGCAGAAGGAGAAATGTCAAAAGTGAAAGGTTAAGGTTAAGGCTAAGGCTAAGGCTAAGGTTGAGGGGTGTAGACGGGAAAAGAGATGCCAAATGGCAAAGCTCAAATGCCAAAAGGGAAAATCCAAATGTTAAATGACAAATACCGAATAACGGGCACCAACTGGCGGGTTTGGCCACCTGCTTTACGAGCACGAGCACGTTTCATGAACACGAACAACGGACACGGACATGAAACACGAACAGGAGAGTCAACGTCAAAATTCAAAGTTGGGAATCCCTGGAAAACCGGAAAAACGGACTCTGAGCGGAAGGGAATTTGGGCAACAGGCCTCAAAGCACTTAAGCGAATGGACAACGGTGTCCGTTCATAAAAATCTAATTTCTCGATAGTACCGTTGTCCTGAGCGTGATCGATTGGAGGATTGCTCAATTCGGAGGGAAGGAAAATTGAGGCCAATAAACCGCGATGCACAGGAGAGAAGGAACGGTGGTGTTACATTATAATTTGACCTCCCTTTTGGGTATCTCCTTGAGGCACCGAAATCCAAGCCAATGGGCACCGTTTACGGGGTCTTCGGGGGACCACCGAACGGTGGCCCTGACGAAGGTAGCACGTCCTAAAAAGCATCCCCCCTTCATCAAAGGCATATCGCCAATCCAAGTACCTTCGCACATTTCCCAGACATTGCCCGACATGTCGTAACATCCAGAAGGGCTGACCCCTTTAGGGAAGCGTTTCACATCTGTGGTCCTTCCAATCTTGAGTTCACCGGAATTAACATAGCCCGCAAAGAAGTCACTCCCCCAAGGCCACCAACGCCGATCAGTGCCTCTTGCGGCTTTTTCCCACTGCTCCTCCTTCGGGAGCATCTTACCAGCCCAAGCGGCATATGCCCTGGCATCATCCCACCCCAAGCCTACCACCGGTTGCAATGGATCGTTCCATCCCTCTTGTCCCCAGAGAAACGGTTTGCGATGGCCCGTCTCCTCCAAAAACTTGGCGTATTGGGCATTAGTTACGGGATAAACATCGATATAATATTCATCTAAGAAAACCGTCTTAGCAGGAACTTCTGTCATAAAAATCGGGTTTTTCTTGCCATCAAGGGCGGAGATCTGCATCAATTCCCTCTCATCGATTCCTAAGGTAAACTCTCCCCCGGGAACGAGGACCATTTCAGCCTGGTCATAGGGTGAAACTATCTCAGAGGGAAGCGGACGATTTTCGAGGTAATGGAGGATATCCCACGTTCTTTCCATGTCCATTAATTATATGCCGGGAAGAGCCAATATACAAGGTCCGAGATTTCTCCTTCCCCTTCACCCTCGATGGGTACCATACTTCTCCAGCAGATTTCGCTTAGGGACAATGGTCTTCCTCCAATTACATGGGGGACTGGTAGCACTGCAACATCTTATGATTTTGTTATGATTTTGCGCTCAGAGCCCGTTTTTCCGGTTTGTCAGAGCTGTTGCTTAAATAGCTTGACAGGAATATGCCGGTATGGTTAATTGCGGTGTGGTGTGGGAACGAGGATGTTCGCACTGAACATCCTCGTTTTTTGAAGGCCCGGAGCAAAGGGAAATGTATTCTTCTAAAAGGAGGAAGTCCTATGCCATACGACCCCATAACTGAAAAGGATGTGTTGAAGATCGTGAGGGAACGCGATGTGAAATTCATCAGGCTATGGTTTACGGACATCCTGGGTCAGTTGAAGAGTTTTGCCATCACAGACGAAGAATTGGAG
>CAYFXP010000131.1:0-5448 GCA_964346935.1 uncultured Syntrophobacterales bacterium | reverse complement strand
GATTCCGGAATGATCAACAATATAGCGCATCTGATTCAGAGGGGATATCTCCAAAAACCGGTATATATCCAGTTTGTCCTGGGCGTTCTGGGGGGGCTTACCCCAAGCCCTGAAAACCTGATGTTTATGCTTGACTACACCAAGAGGTTAATTGGCGATTTTGAGTTCTCCGTGGCTGTTGCGGGTCGAGCCCAAATTCCCATCGGTACCCAATCCTTGCTGTTGGGCGGTCATGTTCGTGTTGGTCTGGAGGACAACCTTTACCTGGAAAAGGGCCGCATGGCCAAGAGCAATGCCGAGCAGGTCGCCAAGATTATCAGGATTGCCAGGGAGCTGGGCATCGAGCCGGCGACACCCGACGAAGGCCGGCAAATCCTTGGCTTGAAGGGGCTGGAAAAAGTCAATTTCTGAAATCGGCGGCAGTGGGGATTTGATTCAAAGAGAGGAGTCCTTCTATGAAGCTGGAGGAAATACGGAAAATCTCGGTTCTTGGAGCTGGCATTATGGGACACGGAATTGCCCAGAGTTTTCTCATGGGCGAGTATCCCGTGTGGCTGTACGACATAGAGGAATCAATTCTCGAGACGGCTAAGGGGCACATCGAGAAAAACCTGGACCTTTTTTCCCGGGCCGGTTTCATTGGAACAGGGGCTATTGAACCGATTCTGAGCAGGTTGTCCACCACTGCTGATCTAAAACATGCTGTGAGGGGCAGCGATTTCATTGTGGAGGCGGCCCCCGAGGATTTATCCCTAAAGCAAGAGCTTTTTCAGCGGGCTGAATCCCTTTGCAGAAACGATACTATCATGGCCACCAATACCTCCTCCTTGGCTTTGAAGGACATTGGCGCGCAGGTGAAAAGCAAGGAGAGGTTGGTCATCACTCACTGGTTTAATCCTCCCCACATTGTGCCTACGGTGGAGGTGGTAAAGGGCGAGCAAACGAGCGATGAGACCATGGAGACAGCCTATGGGCTTTTGACGAAAATAAAAAAGGTCCCGGTGAAAATCCATCAGGAGCTTCCGGGCTTTCTGGTCAATCGAATTCAAGTGGCGATGGCAAGGGAGGTATTTGACCTTTACGAGAGAGGGGTGGCCAGTGCTGCGGATATTGACAGGGCCGTTAAAGGCAGCTTTGGATTTCGGTTGGCAAGCATCGGCCCCTTGCTTACGGCTGATTTGGGCGGGCTGGAGCTCTGGCTCAAGGTCTGCGAGAACCTATTCCCCCACATTCAAAGCTCCGCAGATCCTCCCAAGGCGTTGCAGCGCCTGGTTTCCCGGGGTCATACTGGCATCAAGAGCGGGAAAGGTTTTTACGATTATACCAGGGATTTTTCGAAAGCGGAGCTCGATGAGGCTATCCAAAAGCGCGATCAGGAGTTCCTGCATCGGCTGAAACATCTGTATTGGGATACAAGAATCGAGGAATAGCCTCAGGTATCAAGGGAAATCAAAGATCTTTATAACAACTGGAGGTAGGTATGAGCATACTAGTCACTGGAGGAACGGGTTTTATCGGGGCCCAGGTCGTCCGGGCTCTCCTGGAGAAGGGAGAGAAAGACGTTGTCGTTTTCGATATTAATCCCTCCACGAAGTTGCTCGATGACGTGGCCGATCGAATTGAGCTCGTGCGGGGGGATCTGGGGAATTTCAGCCACGTTTTGAGCGTGGTGAAGACCTTCAGGCCCGGCGTGATTTACCACCTGGGTGGTATGCTCTCCGCGCCCTCGGATGCGGACCATGCGGCGTCCTTTCGGGCTAATGCCATGGGGACCTTCCACGTGCTTGAGGCGGCGAGGTTATTCGATGTACATCAGGTGCTCTTTTCCAGCACCCTAGCAACCTATGGTCTGGATATGCGTGAGAATATAATCCATGATTATAGCCTGCAACGCCCGCAGCTCTTCTACGGGGCTACCAAGGTTTTCTGCGAGCTGATGGGTTTGTTTTACAGGCGAAAGTTTGGTCTGGATTTCAGGGGTGTCCGCTACCCCGCTATTGTGGGACCGGGGGTGAAGACGCCGGGGGTGGTTCAATATACCTCTTGGGTCATCGAGGAGTGTGCCAAGGGAAACCCCTATACCATATATGTGAAACCGGATACCAGATGTCCGGTCATGTATTTCAAGGATGCGGCCTGGGCTATCGTTATGTTGGGGGAGTCGCCATCGGAAAACATCAAGATGGTGAACTACGTCATTGCCGGGGCCAGCCCCATTGCGAGCGCCCAGGAGCTCGCGGATATTGTTAAGGATAGGCTCCCCGGTGCGCGGATACATTTCGAGCCTGATCTGGAGCTCCAAAAGATCCTGGATAAGCTTCTGCTGCCCATTGACGATGGCCTTGCCCGGAAAGAGTGGAACTGGACGGCCGAATACGATCAAGAGCGGATCGTCGATGACTTCCTGGAGGAAATGAGGCTCAATCCCCAACGCTATGGTTAACCCGGGCATTCTACCATTATCGAATGTTTTACAGATTCAGATTTTTGGTTGATTGGCCGTTGGCCAATCAGGGGCATCTGTTTTGGTTCGGGAGAGAGTGAAAGCTCGGCGCGATTCGGGGAGCTGAGGGGTTTCGGCGAGTGGCCGATGTGTGGCATAAAAAGGTGATCTTGGTGAGAAGAGGGCATGGGCCAATCCCTCGTGCCTCATGAACAGTATTTTAAGGGGGAGATGAAAATGGCCGAAATGGAGGGATATGTCGGAGGGATTCTGAGGGTCGATCTCTCGAAGGGAAAGGTATGGACGGAGGAGCTGGAGAAATCCACGGCACAGAAGTGGGTTGGGGGGGTCGGGCTGGGTGCGAAGTATCTTTATGAAGAGGTACCCCCCGGGGTTAAATGGTCGGACCCGGAGAATCGGCTCATCTGGACCTCCGGACCTTTGGCAGGAAGCGGCGTCTCAGGAGCAGCCACATTCAATGTGATGGCGAAGGGGCCCATGACGAATTTGGCCGGAGCTTCGCAAGCCAACGGTTTTTTTGGGGCCTATATCAAGTTTTCTGGTTTTGATGGGATCATTTTCCAAGGGGCGTCTTCTCATCTCGTCTATCTGTTGGTCCAGGGTGGAAAGGCCGAGATACGGGACGCCCGTCATCTGCGGGGAAAAGATGTGTGGGAGGTCGAAGGCACCTTGAGGTCTGAACTGGGGGTAAAAGAACGGGACGTGAGCATCTTTGGAATAGGACCTGCCGGAGAGAATAAGGTTTTATATTCAGCGATAGTAGGAGACCGGGGGCATCTTGCCGCTCACAGTGGTTTGGGAGCGGTGATGGCATCCAAGAATCTGAAGGCCGTTGTGGCTTATAATGGTGAGAGGAATTTTGGGATTTATGATGCCGAACGGTTGAGGGAAAAGAACAAGGAGTTATTCGAGTTTGCAAAGACATTTGGGGTTATTTACGAGTGGGGAACGGGGGGTGTGTTTTCAGGCCTTTATGGGGTGGGTGCCTTACCAATAAGGAATTACACGACGAATATTTATCCCGAACATGAGAGGATGAATGGTCAGTATCTGAGGACGCACTTTACGATCCGATCCAAGCCCTGCTATCAGTGCCGGATAGCCCATGTGAAAGAGGTAACCGTGACGGAAGGGCCTTATAAGGGTTTTGTGGGTGAAGAACCCGAATATGAACTGCTGGCTGCCCTGGGTCCTGTGATCGGTAATACCGATCTAGGGGCCGTGGTGATGCTGACGAGGGAGGTGGATCGGCTGGGGATGGATTGCAATGAGGCAGCGTGGGCCATTGCTTGGACCATGGAATGCTATGAGAAAGGGGTTTTCACGCAAAAAGAGACTGATGGCCTTGACCTGAGCTGGGGAAATGTGGAAGCCGTTAGAGAGCTGTTGGCCCGGATAGCCCGGAGAGAAGGTTACCTGGGCAATCTGCTGGCAGATGGTGTCATGAGGGCATCCCAACAGGTGGGGGGTGAAGCAGCGGATTGGGCGGTCTACGCAAAAAAAGGGGTGACGCCCAGGACCCATGACCATCGAGGCCAGGACAGATGGTATGAGCTATTCGATACGTGCTTGACCAATACCAGCACAATAGAGGCTACCTGGGGGGGAATACACCCCAAATTCGTTAATCTGGAGGAGCCCAGCGATTCTTTTTCCCATGAACAAGTATCCATTTTTAATGCCCGATATAACGGTATTCGGCAATTTGACGATTGCGTGGGGACATGTCGCCTGGCCGCACCTAACCCTAAATTAGTGTTGGAATGCCTCAACGCGGTTACCGGGTGGAACTGGGCCCTCGAGGATGCCTTCGCTTTGGGAAGGCGTGTTATCAATCAGCTCAGGGTTTTTAACTTCAGGCACGGAATGAAGGCGGAGGACGAAATTCCCTCCACCCGCTATGGCTCTATACCGGTGGACGGGCCTGCGGAGGGGGTAAATATCATGGGGAAATGGCCGCGGATGGTTGAGAACTATTACAGGCTGATGGGATGGGACGCAAAAACGGGCAAACCACTCCCTGAGACATTGAGAAATTTGGGATTAGGTGAATTGGTAAAGGAGCTGTAATCAGCCATGATCACGATAACGATCGAGGTGTGGCTATCGATGGGAGAGGAACTTGGAGGAGACTTTCAATCTCTCAGTCACATGCGTTCAGTGCTGGACACGACTGTGAAGGAGGGAACTAGGGTTGGAAAACTCTTTGACCAACTGGCCGACCGTTACCCCCCTATTGGGGAAAAGGTTTTTGACAGGAAAACTCAGAGATTTTGCGGAGATGTAGTTGTGACGTTCAATGAACGGGTAATAAGCCCCTCGGATGTTTGTGGAAGGATCCTACAGCGGGGGGATAAAATTACGGTTCTTCCCGTTTATGCAGGCGGTTGAGAAGGGAACCGTTGGTCTTTCGCGGACTCTCGCTTCAGCGATGATCCAAGCGTACGAGATTGCAGAATTGGTTCTTTCGAGAAGTACCCCTCCACCAATACTCCGCATCTGGGGATCCCCCGGCACTGGCCCTTTTGGAAGACCCTCTGAGAAGGGTCGTAATGAACTCGCTGAGAAGAGTACCTTAAAGGGATGGAATCCCCGAGCGCGAGGCAAAGATTCCTTCAGTTCGCTGGAATGAGAAAGAGGCGGTCGGTCACATCGAAGTAGGGAAAATACCAAAACAGGCCCCAGGCCGAGGTTCATTTAAGCCCAAAAATCAATTTCGGCAGCCAGAGGGCGGTCTGGGGCAACAGGAGCACTATCGCGAGGCCTATACATTGGAGGATCATGAACTCCATCATTCCCCGGTAGATCTTCCCGAGCGGCCAGTCGGGGGCAACCCCCTTGAGGTAGTACGCCGCCATGGCGACGGGCGGCGAGAGGAAGGCCGTCTGCAGATTCACCGCCACCAGGGTGCAGAACCACACCAGATTATAGCCCAACGCGTGGACCACGGGGAGAAAGATGGGGACGAAGATGAGGACGATGGC
>CAYFXP010000130.1:0-3368 GCA_964346935.1 uncultured Syntrophobacterales bacterium | reverse complement strand
TAGTGACCCGTATCGAAACAGAAGCGGAAGTTGGGGGAATCGACTCCCTCGATGAGGTCTTTCAAAGTTTGGGGTTCCTCCTCGAAGACGTTTTCAATAGCTACGGTGGTGGCTATCTCCTCCGCTTTCCTCGCGACGGGCTTCCATACCTCGATGCTGTTTCTCAACCAGAGGTCACGGTATGCCTCGAAGCGCCACCGGTCGAACCCCGGATGGAAGATCACTGTTTTCGGACTGAAGAGAGCAGCCAAATCCATGGTTTTCCCAATCCTCTCGAGGGTCACCTCCTTCACCTTTGTATCAGCTCCGCCTGGGCTGAGGTCCATGTAGGGACCGTGAAGGGCGACGTCGATTTCCTGCTCGGAGAGGATTTTTGCGAGGCGCTCTATATCTTCCGGGCGGGCGGTGTCGAGGGCGTTTCCGTCGAAGTAGATCTCCGGAAGCAAGCGATTCTGGATGGCGAAATCGAGCCGTGTCAGCAACATCTCGTAGGGAACGTTGATAAAGACCTGCCTTCTCGCCATATGGATCCGCCCCTCTATGGTACCCCCTTCTTTTCCTCGAATTTGACGAGCTCGGCCAACTTGTCCAAGTTTGCCTTCTGTCCCAGCGTTATGAGGGTGTCGCCCTTTTCGATGGGACTGTTAAAGGCAGGGTTAAAGAGCATGCTTCCATCTTCCCTTTTGATGGCCACAACGATCAGGTCCAATTTACTTCGGATCCCCGATTCGCTCAGGGTGATGCCGGGAAGGTTCGCCGTATCGTTGACCTTGATCTCCCTTAGCTGGAGCTGCAGGCTTTCCCGCTTCATGGCGATCTCCATCAATTCGACAACGGCGGGCCTGATTATGGCCATGGCCATCCGATGGGCCCCCATTAGGTAGGGGGAGACAACCTTGTTAGCCCCCGCGGAGATCAGTTTTCTCTCCGCCTTCTCCTCGCTGGCACGGCTGAGGATATGGAGAGTGGGGTTTAAGCCCCTGGCAGTAAGGGTTATGTAAAGGTTATCGGCATCTGAGGCCACCGCAGTAATCAAGGCCTTTGCCCTTTGAACGCCGGCATCGATAAGGGTTTTTTCATCGGTAGCATCCCCCCTGATGTAGGCCAGTCCCTGCTCCTCCATGTTTTGGATTACCTTTTCTTCCCTCTCGATAACCACGAAGGGGATACCCTCGTCCCTGAACTCCTTACAGATGTAGCTTCCGATGCGCCCATAACCGCAGACGATATAGTGGTCCTTAAGCCTGTTGATGGCTTTTTCCAATTTCTTCCTCCCCATGAGCCTTCTGATTTCCCCTTCTACAACGACCCCAGCCAGCAGCGTTACGAGATAGGCTACTATGCCCACGCTGCCGATAATCAGGGCAATGGTAAAAAACCTCCCGGTTCCGGATAGCTCGCGTACCTCCCCGAACCCCACCGTAGTTATGGTGATAACCGTCATGTAAAGGGAGTCGAGTAAGGGCCATGCTTCTATGAAGGTATATCCAAGGGTCCCGGTAATGACAATGACCAGCAGGAGTATAACAGCATAACGAATCTGTTGAAGGAGAACCACGGGTCCGTACCGGCTGGATTTAGTTAGCTATATATCACCCCTCGGTTGAAAATTCAACACTAGCGGCATTCCGCCTTGGGAGATGTTATTGCAAAATGGTATAGGCTATGGTATAAATTCGTCGACCAAAAGAGGGAGAATGGGCGCATGTTCGGTATAGGGATGCCTGAGCTTCTGGTCATTTTGGGCCTTGCCCTCATTATCTTGGGGCCGAAGAAGCTTCCCGAGATAGCCCGTGGTTTGGGAAAGGCCATGCGTGAGTTCCGCCGGGCCACCAGCGACCTCAAGGAACAATTCGATGAGGAAACCCGGGAGCTAAAGGACGTTACGGAGACCATAAAGGAGGAGGTGAGCATCGAAGAGGAGGGGGAGTTTGGGCTGGAAGAGGCAGACGAGCTCAAGGCTGAACCGGAAGGCGAATCGAGGGAAGATGTGGGACCCTCGCCGGATGCCTCAGATGAGGTGGAGGTGACCGGGAAAAAGGGAGGGGAAAAGGGAGAAACGGCCCCCAATGAATGAAGGCAGGATGACCTTCACCGCTCATCTGGAGGAATTGAGGAGCCGACTACTTAAATGCTTAGTTGCCGTCGGCATGGGATTCACCGGCTCCTACTTCTTTAAAGAGGAATTTTTCCAGATCTTATCACGTCCCCTGCTGAGGGCGATGGGGGAAAAGGGCACCATGATCTTTACCGGGGTCCCGGAGCCCTTTTTCGTCTACTTAAAGGTTGCGCTCGTAGCGGGCATTTTTTTCTCCGCACCCCTTATCATTTATGAAGTTTGGGCCTTTGTCGCTCCAGGCCTCTATGTCCATGAGAAGAGGCACGTCGTTCCCTTCGTATTCTTCTCCTCACTGCTCTTCTTGCTCGGGACGTTCTTCGCATACTCCGTCGTTTGTCCCCTCGGGTTTAAGTTCCTCCTGGGCTTTGCCGCCCGAAATATCCAACCCATGTTGGCAATTAAGGAGTATTTCTCCTTCAGCACGAAACTCTTGCTGGCTTTCGGGTTTGTTTTTCAATTGCCCTTATTCCTCGTATTCTTATCAAAAGCCGGGATTGTCACCCCCCAAACCCTTTCCAGACAGAGGAAGTATGTCATCTTGTTGATCTTTGCCGTGGCGGCGTTCCTAACCCCTCCCGATGTGGCGACGCAGTTCCTGATGGCGGGCCCCCTCTTTGCGCTCTTTGAGATTGGCATTATCATGGCGAGGATTTTCGGGAAGAAAGGGGAGGTGCCCGAGGAAAAAAGACCTGAGGAGGAAAAATCGCCTGGCTGATGCCCAAGGGCCAGTCTTCCCAGAGGATATCGGGCGAGGCACGGACGGCCAACTAACCGGGAGGATTCCTGGGGAACGCAAAGGGTGTTCGATCCTTTGGCATATGAGCTAATAATTTCTTCCTTATCAGAAGCCAACAGGAATTTATAGGAAAATGGCAGTCAAGAAGAAAGGGCATTGGTTACATATCATCATGGCAGCCCTCTTCTTGCTTAGCGGGTTCGAGGGAGCCCTCTTGAGAACCACCTCGCCCATTGCCTATGCGGCATTATCGGTGGAGAAGGAGAAGGAGATGGGGCGGAGGTTGGTTCTGCAAATTGAGAAGGAACTGGAGATCATCCAGGATCCCACCGTTCAGCAATACGTGGATAGGATAGGGGAACGAATCATTTCTCACGTCGGCCGAACTCCGTACGAGTTTCGATACTATGTGGTGAAGAGTCCCGATCCCAATGCCTTTGCCATCCCGGGGGGTCACATCTTCTTGGCCAGCGGGCTCATTATCATGGCCTCCTCAGAGGATGAAGTGGCGGG
>CAYFXP010000129.1:0-6832 GCA_964346935.1 uncultured Syntrophobacterales bacterium | reverse complement strand
CTATAAAATAGATTACTTATAAAGATACTCCTATTAAAATCCAGGAAACTCCGGTAGATTCTTGGTGAGTTTCCTCTGGCAGAACTTCTCGAGAAGATCTTCAACGGAGGAGGAAAACGTGCTTTGAGCAGCACCAGGTTCCTCGAAACCTGAACCTTGACCTCTACCTAGACCTGTACCGCGGTAGCACTGCAGCACCAAAAAAGAGGGCCCCGTGGAACCGAGGAACAGCTCGTCGGAACCCTTCGGTCATCCTTCCTTTTTCCATCGAATGCCCTCGTCGCAGAGGTCCGCTATCCTGCATTCCGCGTGCTTCGGCCTCCGGGCGATGCAGATGGCACGACCGTGGAGGATGAGGAGGTTTGAGAATCGTATCCACTCATCCCGCGGCACCAGCTCCATGAGGTCGAATTCGACCTTGGTCGCATCGGTATTCTTCGTCAGCCCTATAAGCCTTGATAACCTGAGGACATGGGTATCCACCACGATTCCGGGAATACCATACGCCTCCCCCAGGACCAGGTTGGCGGTCTTTCTGCCGATTCCCGAAAGGGAGACCAGATCTTCGAGGTTGTCGGGTATTTCCCCGTTGAACTTCTCCACCAGGTCGTTGGAAAAGCCCTTGATGGCCTTGGCCTTATTTCGGAAAAACCCCGTCGGGCGAATATCCTCCTCCAGCTCCGGCAGATCGACACGGGCATAATCCTGAGCGGACCGGTATTTCTTGAAGAGGTCACGCGTTACCTTGTTCACCCTCTCATCGGTGCACTGGGCGGAAAGGACCGTGGCAACCAGCAACTCCAGCGGATTGGCGAACTCAAGCGCCGTTCTGGCATCGGGATACTCCTCCCCCAAAATTTCAATGATTTGCCCCACCCTCTTCTCATCCGGCTCTTTTCCCATCTCCCCCTCCTCATCGGAAAATAATACACCTCTCATGCCTAAAATATCAGACTAAAGCGCTTTTGCCAATGATCCCGCCATAACACTCACCCAGCTAGCTAAAAGCTACTCGCAGATTCCAAGGCTGGGATTCAAAAAAGACCCCTCCCCTTAATATAATCGGAATACAATCGTATACTTAACTGTAAACCAACTTTGTAAAGGTGAAAATGATGCGTTTATACCAATAAGAAGCATTACCCGCCCAATTCGCGCCGGGGGATTCGGGTGATCTCCCCTAAGCAGTGTCTTGAAGTGATGAGTCGCTAGATGTTTGGCCGTTCAATTCTGTCTTTCTAATCCTTCGGACGTACGACCATACATTTTCTCCGTCGTTTTTGAAAAAAAGGCAGGGGAAAAACCCTGCCTTTTACCACGCCTAGCAACGGTGAAGCCTCTTAACGATCGTAGATTTCTATGCAGTCAACGCCAGCTACCCCCCAGGTGTTGTAGGCATCCCAGCCCACGTTCGTGGGCACGATCATAAGATACAGAATGCGTCGCCGTCTCAGCGCGGCCCTTGTCTCTATCGTTATCCTAAAGGAAAACTGATAATACTGTCAACGAGAGCGCTTTAGCTGAAATCGGAGGTGAACAGTACCCTGACGGCTCTAACTCTGCCGTATTGCTCCCAAAATATATGGGTCTAAAAATGGGTCATCGGATCGCTCCCCTCATGAAAGCCACCCCTTGGGGTCTCATCGGCCCGTGCCTTCTGGGCCTTAAAATCGAGACAAAGTACTTTGGGAGCTCCATCTTCTCTGACTAAGATCCAGCGAATGTCCCCGGCCCAGACCTTCTTTTTCCCCTTTTTATTCAATATCTGATCCACTTGATAGCGGGCCTCTACGAGCGCGGCACTTTCGTAGAAAAGCCCAAAGATCAACACCTCCTGATAGATTTCAATCCTCGTATCCGTCAGGTAATATTGTAGTTCCTGACTCTGATCGAAAAAATCCGAATAGATTTTTTTAATTTCATTGAACCCATCGCGCCCATTCTGGACGGCTTTGGCGCAGAATAGCGAAAGGAAACCCTCTATATCTTTCCGGGTGTATCGTTTTTCATAGAGTTCCAAGAACTGTCTGACCTCTTCCTCCATGATGACGGGGGAAGGTTTGAGCGAATTGGAATCGATGGGGAGATGGGCAACAGAAATACTTTCGTCTTTGAGATCGTTTGGAGCATCATATTCCTTGAAGGCATCAGTGGGCCGTGGTTCGTTACTATGGGTTAACCCGTCTGGTTCGGGGGCGGACTTCTGGGCAGTAATCGCTTTTTCGGGTTTTGCTTGGGGGGAGGCGGTATCAATGGAAGGGATAGCCCTTTCGACCGCTGCCATATCCTTCTGGGCAATTTCCTCTTCCCCCTTTTCTGTACTCTTTGCCTCTGATATTTCCCCATTGAACGTGAGGCCAACGGACTTCTCTTCTGGCTCTGATGATTTCATAGGGACGGCCTCGACCACCACCCTTCTTTTCCTCTCCCATTCCACTTCTCTCTTGCTTGCCGATGGTTCCTTTGGCGCAGAGATTTTCACAACCGTCTCTTCTTTTATCTTCATCCCGTAGAAATCCGCCAATGCTTGGAGATTATCGGTGTTTTGGCGGATGAAATTTAGCTCCGCAGCATGCTGCTCATCCAGCTTTTCCCTCCCCTCAAGCTGGCTCAGCCGATCCTCCACATACTCGGTCAAAACCTCCTTGGTCACCAACAATTTTGCTTTGCCAGAAATGGGAAGGGGAAAGTTTAACACCAACACGGCCAATAAGAAAATTTGTACTGGTGCTCTCATGATTCTAAACCCCGTTTTCCTTGTAATGGGTAATGACAAATTCCCACAACATTTGGAAATTGCCGAACTGAGGAGCGTGATAGTAAGCAATGTCGCCCCGAAAATGGGAAAGCCGGGTCAGTAATTTCGGCAACCCGGCTGTCTCTAAACTTTATCGATTGTTTCGTTAAAGTGGTTCCACTAACGATTCCGCTATAACACTCACCCAATTAAGTAAAAGCCACTCGCAAGTTCCACAACTGGGTTCAAAGACCCGCGGCTTTCCGCCCCACCCTCACGGATGGTTTGGCTTTGTCGAACATCTATTTTTTCAACGGATGCTGAATTTTTTAAAGACTCAAGATAAGTGTGAAAATTTTTTCCCTTTTTGTGAAAAATATTTCCCATAACTCATTGATATTATTATAAAATTAAAATACTCCCTATAAGAGGAAATGTCAAGAAAAAAATGGAGGCAAGGGCATCGATTTCAATCGCCCATGTCCACGTATTCCGTTCACGACGACTACTCTGTTATTTCAAAGGATAAGGTTTTGACTATTTCACCGTTGTCGTCGAGGATTTCGACCTGTGCCGGGCCGACCATGCCCGCTTCAAGAGAGATATAGGCCCAGGTCCGCCAGCTGTCAGAGCCCACCGGAAGATGGACCTCTGCGATTCTTCGTCCCTTCCCGATCCAACGGACCGTGAGCTTTACCCCCTGGCCGTTGATGACGTGCATCCAGCAGTAAACTCGCTCCTGTCGGACTGATACCCGGTGGGAGATACCTATGGGTTCCCGGTTTTGCACACCCAGAGCAATGGCCGATCGTCGAATCAAAGCACGGTTTACCGTTGCCGGCACTTTCTCACTGGCGGCTACAGCCCGCGTATGGTTCCTCGATGGGTGCGCAAAACCCTTGGCAGAGGTTTGTGGGACCTCTTTCGAATCCGGCTCCTGCGCTCCGGATGGTTGGGAACCCTGGGGCTTATCCTGCATGGTCTGAAATTCAGCGCCGGATTCACCGATCACCCCCGGTAGTTCAGAGTAAGCTAAGTTCTTATCCGAAGCTTGCCTCGCCGAGCGATCATCTTTAAGTTCCCGACTTTCCTCGGCAAGCCTTTTGTTGGGACCCGAGTGAAAATACCGAGTGTAGCCTATCATGACGGCCAGAAAAACGCCGGCTAAAATGAACAGCCCACCGATTAGCCATTTTTCGAAGGGCTTCGCAGAAAAGCTATGAAGATAATCGGACAATTTCCTCTGCTCCGAACTCGATGTGCGGGTAAAACGCAACCTGGCCTGAACCTTGTGATTGAATTCTTCGATTGCAAGGATCTTTCCCCTGCACCGTATCCTGGTGCCATTTATGAGAATGACAAAATCCATGGACTCACCAACCCCTAATTCGAAATTGGCCTCAAGCTTTAACCCGCCCTGACTGATATCCAGGCTTCGCATGGTCATCTGCCTCCCGTAGCGGGAGCAAATGACCGATGTCGTTACGGGAAACCGAGGAAACCTCCGCTTTTCGTACACGTTCGTATCATCAGTCATATAGCTTGACTTGCCTTGCACAGATCTCGCACTTTTTTGTTGCGGCCCCCTCCTACCCCTTAATATATCCAGCTCTTTTTTCGCTCTACAAGTCCCCCTCGAAAAAATTGCTTCCCAATCGTAGAGTTCTATCCAGTCAACCGCCAGCTGCCCCCATACCCCCTTTATTCCGTTTCGAAAGAATTCAAAATGGTGAGTAGACCAGGTCTTCCGAGCGCTACAGGTTGAGGTTTGTTTTTCCCGTTGCCGCCTGGTTTCACGACGGTGCCACAATATTTCAACCATACCTCCGTTGTTCCTAGCTCATCGCAGAAATTTTAAAATCGTAAAGAATCTCATATTTTCTTTAATTTTCTTTTAATTTCTCCGTTTTAAAAACCTATATCTTTTGGAGTACAAGCAGTTAAGCTCGTACGGATCAAAAGAAGGGATTGACTTTGTTCGAGGATATATGAGATAGTTAACAAGAAGGTTATCCTCCGAGCCATTTCTCCTAAACTCTAGAAAACGGGGCATGGGAAATGGCCGATAGGGCATAGTTGGAAACGGCTGTACCTCCCGTGTTTGGAAAGGAGACGCTCTCCTCCTCAGAGGGGAAAAGAACCAATGTCCAACCGCGGGCGTTGGTTTTTTTGTTAAACCGAACGCTGAATCCACACCAGTTAGAGAAGGGAAATTGGTCATGGCAAAACCGAAAGTTTTCGTGAGGGAGAACGGTAAAGGCAAGTATCGGTACACCGTTGTCGCAGCACAAGATGGAGACATTCATTTCTATAAAGATCGCTTTTCCAAAGCGGAATTGGAGACAATTGCGAGGGAAATGGATGCTGAGCTCCTTTTCATCAAGACAGAAGAGGATATCGCGGTTGACGAGGAAGAGCTCGCGCCAGAGGGCGAAGAGTCCGAAGATGTGGAGTGAGGCCATTATTGGGGAAACGGAACGGATGGGGGCAAGTTGAAACGATGCTCAGGGATAATTACGAAAGAAGGATACATTACCTCCGGATCTCCATCACCGACCTTTGCAATTTGAGATGTCGGTATTGTATGCCCGATGAGGGCATTCCCCTGATCTCCCACGAGGAGGTGCTGCGATATGAGGAAATCCTTCGGCTGGTAAGGTTTTTCGGACAGTTAGGCATCGACAAAATCCGCCTCACCGGGGGGGAACCCCTGGTCAGAAAGGGGATCCTCGATCTCATCCATGGGATATCCCAAATACCGGAAATCGGAGATCTGAGCCTGACCACCAATGGAGTCCTGCTCGGGGAATTCGCCGCGGATTTGGCCAGGGCCGGGATCAAACGGATTAACGTTAGCCTGGATACCCTGAACCGGGAGAAATTCGCCTACATCACGCGGAGGGATCGGTTCCTCGAGGTACGCGCCGGGATCGAAAGGGCCCTTGATGTCGGGCTCTCCCCCGTGAAGCTCAACGTGGTGGCCATTAAGGGATTCAACGACGATGAAATCCTCGATTTCGCGAAATTGACCCTGAAAAAACCCCTGACCGTGCGCTTCATCGAATTCATGCCCGCGGCAGGGGTGGATTTCTGGAACCGGGATCATCTGTTGACCGCCGATATGATTCAGAGGGAGATTGCTCAACTGGGTTCCTTGATACCCGTCAATGGGAACGAAAGCGATGGTCCCGCCGCGCGCTTTCGCCTCGATGGAGCTCGGGGAGAACTCGGTTTCATCAGCCCCATCAGCAGCCACTTTTGTAAGAGTTGCAACCGATTGAGATTGACGCCCGATGGCAAGTTGAGAGCATGCCTTTTCTCCGATAATGAGATCGATGTGCGCTCCCATTTGAGGAATGGATGTAGCGACGGGAAATTGAGAGATCTCCTCATGGACACCTTGCGGAACAAGCCGAAAAGACACACTATCGAGACATCTCTGTTCAGGAAATGCCAACGAAACATGGCAGCCATCGGGGGATGACCCAAAGTGGGAAAACCGATATGAAGCCCAAGAAGGGCCTAACCCATTTCGACGAAGAGGGAAAGGCAAGGATGGTGGATGTAAGCCAGAAAGATGCCACCATGAGGGAGGCCATTGCCCACGGGTCCATCTCCATGAATCCGGAGACCTTCCGGATGATCATGGACAGAAGGATTGCGAAAGGGGACGTACTGGGAGTGGCCCACGTGGCGGGAATCATGGCGGCAAAGCGGACCGCCGACCTCATCCCCATGTGTCACCCCTTGAACATCACCAACGTGGAGATAAACTTCCTCCCCTCTCCAGGGGAGAGTAAGATCGAGGTCGAGGCCAAGGTCAAAACCAAGGGCCAAACGGGCGTGGAAATGGAGGCTTTTGTGGCCGTTTCCACGGCAGCTCTGACTATCTATGACATGTGTAAGGCGGTGGATCGGGGCATGATCATCTCGGATATCCATCTGGTTGAAAAGAAAGGCGGTAAGAGCGGCACCTTCCGGTGGAAGGAGGAAGGGGAGCATGGCCATCAGGGGTAGAGTACTGGCGGTGAATGTCAGCCGGGACAAGGGGACTAAAAAAAGGGATGTCCGGAAATGTAAACTTCTCACGGGCTT
>CAYFXP010000128.1:0-1735 GCA_964346935.1 uncultured Syntrophobacterales bacterium | reverse complement strand
GCCTCTGCCCTTCTTCGGACGGAGAGCCGGGGAGCTCATTACCGCGAGGATTTTCCCTCATCAGACGAGAATTGGCTGGGGAGCATCAAAATCACTGAGAGCGCCGATGGACTGAGGCTAGATTTTGTGCCGAAAGGAGGAGAAGATCAAGTATGATAAACAAGTGACACGTGCGGTTAAACAGATAGCTCAAGATCGTGGAGCAGATTGGGTGTGTTTGGGATGAATAATCTGGTTCTAACACCCCAGTTTGGCCCAAGGGTCCGATGGGATCAGGTCATCAAGTCGGCATATTTGGCTCCCAACCCCCTTCTAGAGGAGAATCTATGTAGGGAGTGCTTCGCATGTAGGCAGAGCTGTCCAATCCAGGCGTGGGATGTGGAAGGTAATTTCAACATAGCAGTCTGTGCCTTTTAGAAGTGGGATCGTAAGACCCAGGTCTGCTATGAACCGCGGCCTATGCATTAAGGTGTGTCCTGTGGGGCGGGATAAGGTCGATTTGCAATAATATGGGCGAGGATAGAAGGCTTCTTCGGGGTTCAATAGACATGCATGTGCACGGGAGTCCGTCCCTCTTCCCGCGACTTCTGGATCATGCCCAATGCGCCATGCGGGCCAAAGAAGAGGGGATGAAGGGGATTGTCATCAAATGCCATCACGGATTCACGGCTGATCGAGTGTATTGGGTCAAAATGATGGTGGAAGGGATTGATGTTTTCGGAGGTGTTGTCCTCAACAGTACGGTGGGGGGCCTCAACCCCTTCGCTGTGGAGGCTGCGATTGCCTATGGAGCAAAGGTCATATGGATGCCAACTCTATCAGCAAAAAACCATCTGGATCAATTAGGTGAACCTGAGGGTCCTAACTTGAAAAGGTTTCGAAGACTCGGATTGAGAGAGGTGGGTATCTCAATTCTAGACGAGAAAGATAATCTCCTACCGCAAGTGAAAGACATCTGTGCACTTATTGCTGAACATGACATAATCCTTGCCACCGGGCATCTTTCTGTTCAAGAAATCGTTCCACTAGTAAAGGAGGCTCGGGAAGTTGGTGTGAAAAGGGTCTTGATCAATCATCCGGAGTATATTGTGAATGGCTCCGTTTCGGAGCAAAAGGAACTGGCTCAGATGGGGGCCTATATAGAGCATACTCTGATCTCAATGATGCCCATGTGGTACCGGAAGGATCCAAAGGAAATTATCCGGATAGTTAAGGAGGTAGGTCCCGAACATACCATTTTATCCACCGATTTTGGACAAACTCACCATCCCCCACCTCACGAGGGGATGAGGATGCTCATCCGAATGATGTTGGAGTTAGGGATATCATCGCAAGAGGTCGAATTAATGGTAAAAAGGAATCCGAGAAGACTTTTGGGCATTCTCTAAGGGAGTTTGACTGCACTTACAACTTGATTCTGAGAGGAGAACTTGTGTTATGGCCAGATTGTACGAATACCAGGGAAAGCAGCTTCTGAAGGAAATCGGAGTTCCCATCCCGGAGGGGGACGTTGCCTCCACACCACAGGAAGCCAGGGAGATCGCGGAGCGAATCGGGAAGCCCGTGGCCGTCAAGGCCCAGATCTGGGCTACTGGCCGTTTCAAGGCTGGCGGTATCCAATTCGCTGACGATCCCGGTGGGGCCGAAAGGGCCGCCGGAGAGCTTTTGGGCGCGGAAGTCAAGGGCTTCCCAGTGGAAAAGGTCCTGGTGGAGGAAAAGCTGGACGTTGACCAGG
>CAYFXP010000127.1:0-6275 GCA_964346935.1 uncultured Syntrophobacterales bacterium | reverse complement strand
GCTATCGGTTCACTTTAAAGCGAGATGTATCTTGGAATCGCCAGAGGAAAACCCCTTCCTTCCCAAATTCTATCGAGATCGAAAGAAGTATGCTTTTCAAACACAGGTCTTCTTCCTGCTAAACCGCTATCAGCAACAGAGGGAGATTAGGCAGATCGACCTGTTTAATCAGGTCACCATAACTGATTACCTTTTCGCCAAGGATCGGATCTTCGCCTATCTGAACCTGGATGAAAATGAACTGGCCTTGTATCAGCGAATTTATTCGTTACTGGATGGGAGGATTTTCACTCCTGATCTCGTAATCTTTTTGCAGGCGAACCCGGAAAGGCTGTTCGCCCGCATACGGGCACGCGACGTCGAATATGAGAAGGAGATCGATATCGAATATCTTCGGGGCTTGAGCCAGGCTTACAATACCTTTTTCTTCCACTATGAGGAAACCCCCCTTCTCGTCATAGACACCAGCGAAATTGATTTCGTAAACAGGGAGGAAGACCTTCAGAACCTCATCCGGGAGATCCGCTCCATGAGGCGGGGAACCTGGTACTACAAGCCGCTTGGATCCAAGTAGTTGGACTGAGACGGAAGGAATTCTTATTGAACAAACAGGGGGGGAATATCCCCCGGACACAAGTCCTTCTGGAGCCAGTCCAGAGGGGCTTTCTTTAGGGGGAGATATTGGGCAAGGTGGAGAAGGGAGGAAAGACGGGATGCACCTTGTTTCGACCATCACGGAGATGTGCTCTATCTCAGAAGGAGCGCGAAGCGCTGGGCAAACTATTGCCTTAGTTCCCACCATGGGATATTTCCACGAAGGCCATCTCAGTCTCATGAGGGAAGGCAGGAGGAGAGGGGAACTTTTGGTCGTTAGCCTCTTCGTCAACCCTGCCCAATTCGGGGAGGGCGAAGATTACGGGGTTTACCCCCGGGATTTCTCGAGGGATAAAGGCATGGCGGAAGAGATAGGAGTGGATATCCTCTTTGCCCCGACTGTGGAGGAGATGTATCCAAAGGGTTACCAGACCTCTGTGGAGGTTGAAAGGATCACCAAACCCATGGAGGGACAATTTCGGCCGACCCATTTCCGCGGTGTAACTACGGTTGTGGCTAAATTGTTCAACATCGTCAAGCCGCACATCGCGATATTTGGGGAGAAGGATTATCAGCAATTCGTGGTCATTCGGCGGATGGTTGAAGACCTGAATCTGGGCGTTGAAATCATCGGAATGCCCATCGTCAGGGAGGAGGATGGCTTGGCCATGAGTTCCCGCAACACGTATTTGACCGCGGAGCAGCGGAAAGCCGCCCTGAGCATTAACCGTTCGCTGCGAAAGGCATCCAAGCTCTTCCATTCAGGGGAGCGGAATTCCGGGAGGATTATCGATGCCGTAAAAGAGGTGATTCGACGCGAAAAGGGCATAAGCATCGAGTACGTGGAGATCCGGGACGCCAACACCCTGGAAGAGATCAAATTCATAGAGGACCAGGCGGTCATCGCCTTGGCAACGGTAGTGGGGAAAGTGAGGCTGATCGATAACCTCGTCTTTAGGGAACCATAACTCCGATAGGCGGTCCTTACCTCGATTTGGACTTTTCGGGTTTTTCAGCCTTCTTGGCCGGTTTCTTCTTTGTTGGTTCCTTTCGTGCCTTTGGTGCGGCTTTTTTTACAGTCTTTTTCTCCGCGGCGGCCTCGGCCTTCTTCCTGGGCTCTCTTTTCACCGCGGGCTTCCTCTTGACCTCAGGCTTTGCACGTTGATCCCCTGTTTGCGGCCGGAAGCTCTTTGCCTCCAGCTTTGCCCTCAGCTTTAGCCGCTTCCTTCTCCTTCTCCGTCGCCTCGCTAACTCCCTATCCTTTTCGCGCATCGTCTCCTCCCATTCAAACGGGGACCACCTCAAATCAGGTTCGCCCGCTTCAAGATTTTCCTCAACTCATTTTTCTGGTCTTCCCCCAATGGAAACAGGGGTGACCGTGGGTCGCCTCCAAAGTAGCCCACCATATCAAGGGCGGCCTTGAGCCCTGCTACGCCGAACCGAGCAGTGACGGCCTTATTCGCGGCGAGTAGTTTTAGCTGCAACTCCTTGGCTTCGGCATGTCTGCCACTGCGGAAATCGTTGAATATTCTGCAACATTCATTAGGGGCGACGTTGGCAAGGGCCAAGACCCCTCCTGATGCCCCAAGGATAAGGGCTGACAAGAGGTGTCCAGCCGATCCAGCGAGGACGTGGAAATCTGGGGGGGGAGGGGTGGTAGCAATCATTTCCCCCACTTGAGCAATGTTCCCTGATGAGTCCTTAATCCCTATGATATTGGGATGCTCCGCCAGCGATGCGACGAGCTCCGGGCTGACATTGACCCCGGTAAATTGGGGGACGTTGTAAATCAAGACGGGTATTTTCGCCCCATCCGCGATACTCAAATAGTGTCTTTTTAGGCAAGTGGCATCCATTTTCGCCTTATAGTAATGCGGGGTAAATAT
Organism: uncultured Syntrophobacterales bacterium; assembly: GCA_964346935.1. Classification (GTDB taxonomy): domain Bacteria; phylum Desulfobacterota; class BSN033; order WVXP01. Next base: position 3,795 of record CAYFXP010000127.1, on the reverse strand, counting down.
CAGTGCTGCTTCCGCCCCCCGTTCGGCGCAAAGATTGGTCAACCTTACGGTGGCCTCTGTGGATTGACATCCCGTCCCTGCGATTAATAGTTTATCCGAGGGAAGATTTTGCCTAGCCGTATCCACCATGGCCAGCTTTTCATCCTGGTCCAGGTGGACCGCCTCCCCGTTGGAACCAAAGACCACATAGCCCGCCAGACCGGTCTCGTTCCATCTATCCAGATTTTCCCTCAATCGGTCGTGGGCTACCCTCCCATCGGTGAAGGGAGTGGCGATGGGGGGCAATATACCTTCAATACTCAATTCCATTGATTCCTCCTTTATGGATGGGAGTTCCCATTGTCGCACATGCCCGAAGCTTCTTGGGGGAGACCGCTCAACATGGCTATTCTTTCAATGATTTGCTTCGTAAGCGTCGGGGCTCCCCCGCCCTCGGCGAAGATCGGCCTGCCGATCTTCACATGTACCGTCCTTCTCAGCCCTTTCCCTCCGTAATGAATACCCACGGGGACAAAGGGGATATGATCCTCTTTTGAAGGGGGTTCATCCATTTCTCGAGTGCCCTGCCAGCGGAGGATCATTTGGACCAGCCTCGATTTTCCTTTCCCAACCTTCCCGCGATAGTACGTACCTTCGGGGAAGATGACCAGATACTCCTTCCCCCTTAGCAGTTGCAGGATATAGCGGAAGGAGCCCATGGTTTTGGTCGTTTTCTCCCTATCTACGGGGATTCCACCTAAAAGGGAGAGAAAGGTTTTTACAAAGGGAAATGTGAAAAGCTCGGTCTTGGCCACATAATTGAGCTGGGGCGTTAAAGCCACGCTCACTATGGGGATATCCGTCCAGTATTGGTGCTTGGGAAGGATAATGGCAGGGCCGGGATGAGGAATATTCTCCATACCCTGAACCCGAATTCGGTAGGAGAGGCGAAAAATGATAGCGGCGATTGTCTTGAAAAATCCATAAATCAAAGGGTTCCTTCTCTTCCCCGAGCCAAAACCCATCTCCCTCGAAATTCCCATCTCGAGTCCTGCGAGAACCAAGAAATGTCTTCTTTAACGCGGAAACCTTTACCATATCCTTGAGATTAAGGCAAGGGGACATTGCTAGAATGGTTCGGTTTGCTTCCAGAAGTCAAGCCCTTGCCGAGTTAGATAGGAGGCTTTCTACGAAAACTTTATGGTCGTGATTCAGAGTTGATTTGGAGTCGTCTTATTCCTACTGTTCCTTCGTGGAAAACCGAGTTCCTCTCACAGGTCATCCCTTACGAATCGGCTGCAGGTTCAACGAGTCCGCGAAGTGGCACGTGACAAAGTGCTCGCCGCCCAGCTCTCGATAGACCGGGGGCTCTGTCTTGCATATCTCCCGTGCATAACGGCAACGCGGGTGAAAGTAGCAACCGGAGGGTGGGTTCACTGGACTGGGGACATCCCCCGTGAGGATGATCTCCTGCACGTAGTAGTCGGGATCCGGAGCCGGAACCGCCGACATCAAGGCCTCGGTGTAAGGATGCTTTGGATTCGAGAACAGCTCCTCGGTTTTGACCAGCTCCACGATCTTCCCCAGGTACATGACCGCGACCCGGTTGCTGATGTGCTTGATCACAGAAAGGTCATGGGCAATGAAGAGATAGGTGAGCCCGAATTCGCCCTGGAGGTCCTCGAGGAGGTTGATTACCTGTGCTTGAATCGATACGTCGAGCGCGGAGACCGGTTCGTCGGCCACGATGAGCTGCGGACCAAGGACGAGGGCGCGTGCAATCGCGATTCGCTGGCGCTGTCCGCCGGAAAACTCATGGGGATAGCGCCTCATGTGATCCGGCTTCATGCCAACCGCGTCGAGCACCTCGCGGACCCGGTCCTTCTGTTCCTGCCCTTTGGCTATTCCGTGCACGAGCAGCGGCTCTCCTAAGATCGCCCCCACGGTCATCCTCGGATTCAAGGAGGAATAGGGATCCTGGAATATGATCTGCATATCTCGGCGGAGGGACTTAAGCAGCTCACCCGATGCGGAGGTAATAAGCACCTCTTTGTACTCCTGGCCCGAACTCGCCAGCTTCTTGCTGCGGAAGATGATCTTTCCTGCGGTCGGTTCGATGAGTCGAAGGATGGACCGGCCCGCCGTGGTCTTCCCACAGCCGCTCTCCCCCACGAGGCCAAGGGTCTCCCCCTCCCTGATGTACATATCGATGTCGTCCACTGCCTTGACGTGAGCCACCACACGCCTCAGGATCCCCTTATGCACCGGGAAGTACTTCTTCAAGTTCTTCACTTCTAGCAGGATGTTGTCTCGAGCCAAGACCCTACCACCTCTCCGTTATTCGGACAGCCAACAGGCGACTAGGTGACCCGGGGCCACTTCCCTGAGCTGCGGGATCTGGGTCCTGCAGATCTCCATCGCACGTGGGCAACGCGGTTCAAATCCGCACCCCTGTGGGAATTCGAAAGGGTCGGGGACGATTCCCTTGATGGGAATGAGCCGCTCCTTTCCCGTGGTGGCAAGCGATGGAATGGAGTTCATCAACCCCTGGGTGTACGGATGCCTCGGATCATGGAAGATGTCCCGAACAGGCGCGCCTTCTACGATCCTCCCGAGGTACATGACCACGACATCGTCGGCCATCTTCGCGATGACCCCCAGGTTGTGCGTGATAAACAGGATTGCCGCCCTAAAATCCCTTCGCAGGTTGTTCATCAGGCCCAATACCTGCGCCTGGATGGTTACATCGAGCGCCGTCGTCGGCTCGTCGGCAATCAGGAGGGAGGGGTTACACGAGAGTGCCATGGCAATCATCGCACGCTGCCGCATACCCCCAGAGAGCTGGTGGGGGTACTCGTCAATGCGTTGTTCAGGAGACGGGATCCCCGCAGCACGCAGCATCTCAATGGCCTTGTTCCGCGCCTCCTTCTTACTCAGCTGCTGGTGGAGGATGATCGCTTCCATAATCTGATTCCCGATGGTGTACACCGGGTTCAGGGAGGTCATGGGCTCCTGGAAGATCATGGCGATCTCGTTCCCGCGGATTGAACGCATCTCGGATCCCTTGGGGTGGAGCTTAGCCAGGTCTATTACGGTTCCGTTCCGATAGAAGAGGATTTCGCCCGCTTCAATTTTGCCGGGGGGGATCGGGATGAGCCCCATAATCGATCGTGCGGTAACCGATTTTCCACAGCCGCTTTCACCAACCATCCCGAGGGTCTTCTCCGGTTCGATGGTGAAGTCAACCCCGTCAACAGCCCGTACCACACCGAACTCAGTGTGAAAGTAGGTCTTGAGACCTCTTACCTCGATTAGCGGCACGGTTGCATTCCCCCATCAGTGGTGAGGAAAAGATTGGATGAATTCCAAGAGCATCAACACAAATATATTTTGGACAACGTAGTTGTCAAGTGATTTCGGCTTAGGGCGATCCTGACGGATGGCCCCAGGTATCGTACCCTCTTTCGCCCGAGGAAGAGGGCCTCAGAGAAGCGAGTCGTGGCATCTTGGCGAGAGTGAATTATGTGACAGTAGCAGAGCACATGTTCGTGCCGGGCGTGTATCTCGACACAGAAGAAGGTGGGCTTATTGGTGTAGCCTTGGGTCTATGATATCCCGTATCCCGTCCCCAATCATATTGAAGGACATAACGGTGAACAGGATAAATATGCCCGGTATGGTGGAGACCCAAGGGGCATTGGTAAGAAAATCGACCCCACTTCTGATCATCTCCCCCCATGAGGGGGTTGGTGGTGGAATCCCTATACCTATGAAACTCAGGTTGGCCTCAAGCCTTATGGCGAGGGCGATCCACAG
>CAYFXP010000126.1:0-10031 GCA_964346935.1 uncultured Syntrophobacterales bacterium | reverse complement strand
CTCAAACATATTTTTTCGACGATTCAAGCGTTTAGGCCTCCTTTAACCCAGAACTGGGTTTTTCCCGCTTGTGGCCTGGGAGTAGTTGTCGAAAAATATAATTCGCGCTCAGAGCTCGTTTTTCCGTTCTCCCAGAGATCTCTCGATTCAGACTTTGTCATTTGAGCTTTGACTTTTTTTGCCTGAAGCCTCCAGCCTTGACCTTCTCCTTAACCTCAACCTCAACCTTAGCCTTAACCTTCCACCTTTCCCCTTTCCGCCTGCACCACCACAGCACTGAATAACGGTCGCTCCAGGGATCTGGCCAACAAGCCATCAACATGTGCCTCTTCTCTCTGTCCCTCCATATACCTCATCTGTTGGGGGAAGTAAAGGGTCACGACACGAAGTTGCAGGCTAGGGGAGATTTGACACCGGCCCCCTTTTTCCATATGTTGAAATGATATTGAAATGAGGTGAATTCTTCTTGAGGTGGGTGAACGAGTGAAAAACGCCAGGTGGGCGAAAGCCATCATTCATCTCGACATGGATGCCTTCTACGCGGCTGTCGAGGTCTTGGATAATCCCTCGCTGAGGGGAAAACCGGTAATTGTCGGTGGCTCAAGTAAAAGGGGGGTGGTGTCTTCGGCATCGTATGAGGCCAGGAAATTCGGCGTACACTCAGCCCAGCCCGTGACCACGGCAATGCGCCTTTGCCCCAAGGGAATCTTTCTCCCCGGGAGGAGGTCCAGATATCACGAGATCTCCGAGCAGGTTTTCGAGATTTTTTGCCGGTTCACCCCGCTGGTTGAGCCCCTTTCCATAGATGAGGCTTTCTTGGATGTAACGGGTTCGGTGAGGCTCTTCGGCCCCCCGGAGGAGATTGCGAAGATGATCAAAAGGGCCGTTGTCGACGAAGTCGGCATTACCGTTTCCGCAGGTGTTGCCCCGTCGAAGTACCTGGCCAAGATCGCCTCCGATCTCGGGAAACCAGACGGGCTCATAATCGTCCATGAAGACGAAGTGAGGTCGTTTCTGGAGCCGTTGTCCATCGATAAGCTGTGGGGGGTGGGGAAGGTCACCCAGAAAGGCCTTGCACTCCTTGGGGTCAAGACCATTGGCGATCTGGGCCGGCTTCCCCTGGAGGTTTTGGAGAAAAATTTCGGCAAGCACGGCAACCACTTGCACCTCCTTTCCCAGGGAATAGACGACCGCGGTGTGGAGGTAGTCCGAGAGGTGAAGTCCATTGGCCACGAGCAGACGTTTGCCTCCGACCTTCTCGATATGGAAACGGTGAAAAGGGAACTTCTTTCCCTGGCTACGAGGGTTTCACGGCGCCTACGCGGCGAAGCGGTTGCAGGCAGGACGGTCATCTTGAAGGTCAAATACAATGACTTCGTACAAATAACTCGCTCCGAGACCCTTCCCGAACCCACTGAAGATGGATGGGAGATATTCCGGCGATGTTGCGGCCTGTTGGAAAAGACGGAGGTGGGCCAACGGCCGACGAGGCTCCTCGGGATATCCGTTTCTCAGTTGTGTCCCCAAGAAGGAGAAGGTCAGCTTTCCCTGTTTCAGACGAAATCCATTACTCCGAGAAGAAAGAAGCTCGGTATCGCCCTCGACAAAATCTCGGAGAAATATGGTAAAGACGGGATAGTTCCGGGTACGCTCATTAAGAAATAGAGCAGACGCGGATAAATCGTGTAAAAAGGAGGACGAGATGGTAGCTATACAAGGGACCAAATCCCCCGAAACGTTCTTCGTCTCATCCTACAACAGTCCTCTTGGCACTTACACCCTTGTCAGCACTCATCGAGGCGTGATCCGTGTCGGGCCCGAGGAGAGGGCGGAAAGGCATCTCGCCCGGTGGAAACGCAATGGCATACGTCTTGAGGAGGGAAGCGAGCATAATACCGCTCTTGCACGGGAACTTGACGCCTATTTTGCCGGCAGGCTTCGTAAGTTCACCATACCCCTTGATCTTAGGGGCACGGCCTTTCAACTTCAGGTGTGGGAGGTGCTGTACGGCATTCCTTATGGGGAAACACGCTCTTACGGTGAAGTAGCCCAGGCCGTGGGGAAACCCAAGGCCCCCAGGGCTATAGGTGGAGCGGTTGGCAGCAATCCCATCTCCATAATAGTGCCATGTCACCGCGTGATCGGCTCGGATGGCGGACTTACGGGCTACGGTGGAGGTCTCCACCGGAAAAAGGCCCTGCTCGATCTTGAATCAGCTCCCCGCCGGAGAAATTCGGCATAGGTCCCTTTCAGGCTTAGGCCGCCAGTTCTTAACTGAGCATTATTCCGCGGGGTTGTTCCGTGGACCGCACTATTGTTACTATTGAACCCAAGCCTCCCTACGACTTTGACCTAACTGCGGCCTATGCCACCTACTTTCGGGGGCACTACGGAGCGGAGCGCTTCGATGATGGTATATTCCGGCGACTGCTGGACTGCGGGGGCCATTTGTGTTTGGTCGGAGTTCGCTCCGTGGGCACGGCAGGGTCCCCATTGTTGGAGGTGGAGATAGAGACATCGGGTACAAGCCTGGACGTCGACTTGGTGTCCGGAATCAAGCGCCAGGTGGCGTGGATACTCGGGACGGATCAGGACCTGGAGCCCCTTTATCGGCGGACCATGCATGATCCTGCTATGGAATCGCTGGTTCGCGGTCTGAAGGGTCTTCACATACCCCACACGGCATCGGTGTATGAGGCACTTGTGTTGGCCATACTGGGGCAGCAGATCAGCTCGCACGTGGCGCGAATGGTTCGCACGCTGCTCATTCGGACCTATGGGCCTTCAGCAGACGTGTCGGGAGAAACGTATTATGCATTTCCTCGTCCGGAGACCATTGTGGCAGCGGGGATCGAGGGGCTCCGAGGCATTAAGTTTAGCGCCAGGAAGGGCGAATACATAGTTGGCATCGCTGAAAGAGTCGAATCGGGAGAGCTGGACCTGGAAGGCCTGAAGCGCCAACCCGATGAGGAGGTAGTTTCCGCACTTATCGGCATCCGTGGGGTGGGATTGTGGACGGCTCAATGGCTCCTCATCCGGGCACTCGGAAGAAGGGACGGTTTTCCTCACGGAGACCTAGCGCTCGGACGTCTCCTCGGAATCCTGGTGAACGGAGGCCCACCTTTGAGTCCACAAGAGGCGCTGGAGTATTCTCGCCGGTGGTCACCCTTCCGAAGCTACGTGACGACCTACCTGTTCGCCGCGGTACGTTCGGGCCGTTTTCCCTTCCTGTCTCGGGCAGGCCGGGCAGGGCTTTGAATGGACCCAAATGACAAAATGAGGGGATAGGAGGAATTCAATGAGAAGATACATTTTGGTCGGTTTGGTTGTTTCTTTTTTTATTACGCCCGTGCACGCAAAAGAATATCAGAGTTCGTTCGGTTTCACCGTGAACATACCAGAACATTGGTTAGTCTTAACGAGACAAGAGCTCAGGGATAATCCTGACGTATTTGATTTCGAAAAGAAGCAGTTTGGGAACGTTGACAAGAATTTAATGAAGGATGTCATTAGTCGAATAGAGTCGGGGCGAGTGGAGATTTATTATAACCAGGAGACTTCAGACAACGTATTTAGTGACAATATCAATGTGGTGAAGACGATTGGAAGAATCCCGGAAAACGATGATGAACTTGGCGAGCTATGCAGTTTGCTTCCAGGGCAATTATCATCTGCCTTTGGGAGAGAAATAAAAGTCCATCAGTGTAGGCTAAAAAAGGTAAACCAGTTGGATTCCCTCTTCCTTGAATTCGATGGCGTAGTTGAGGGAACGAGAAGCATACAATATCAGATACAGAAATCAAGTAGTATTTCGATCGTAATAACGGCGACATGCAAAAATATAACCTTGGAGACAATGAGAAACGAATTTGAAGATATTGTATACTCAATCAAGATGAAATAACCGGATAATTCCAGTTTAGGCAGGTGCCATTTTAGGCGAACGCAAATGAGATCTTGCAAAGGAGTCCGAAATATATTACGTTCCAAAAATCGCTTCAGAAGCAATAGATAACCGTGAGAATACCAATGTTGCTATGTGCATAAATCCCTTTCCATAATAGGAGCAATAGAATGCACGGCGATAATCAAACCAGGAAATTCACAGGCGCATCGAAATACGTGCTGGATGACGAGCTGGCGAAGATCGTTAACATCACCATGGCCCTGGAAATGCCTCTTCTGCTCAAAGGGGAGCCCGGGACTGGCAAGACCATGCTGGCGCATGCCATTGCAGAGGCGCTCAGCATGAGGCTGATTGTCCTGAACGTAAAATCGAGCATGAAGCTCATGGACACTCTATACCAGTATGATACATTGACTCGCCTTAATGACAGCCGGTTTGGGGATTCGAAGAGGGACGTGAGCAATATTGAGGAATATATCAAGATGGGGAAAATCGGCCAGGCCTTCGTATCGGATAAGCGGGTGGTTCTGCTGATAGACGAGATCGATAAGGCCGATTCCGACTTCCAGGACGATATGCTGGATATCCTGGACCAGATGGAATTCGATATCATCGAGATCGATAAAACCATCAAGGCAAAAAACCGACCAGTGGTCGTTATCACCTCCAACGCCAAAAAGGATCTCTCCGATCCCTTCCTCGGTCGCTGCAATTTCAATCACATCGCCTTTCCAGACCCCGACATGATGAGAAGGATCATCCAGGTTCATTTTCCCGATATCAGCAGGGATCTGATGGATAGTGCTATCAATGTCTTTTACCTCCTGAGGGAGATTAAGGGCGTTGAGAAAACGCCTGCTACCAGGGAGCTTATCAACTGGATCAGGGCACTGAACGTTGATCCCGACTTCAGGGCCCAGGATCTGATTAACGGGGATATTCCTTACCTGGGCGTGCTGTTCAAGAAGAGCCCCGATTATTTTGTCGCCCGGGAGGGTGTTGCCCGATTCAGGATGTGAGGGATTCCTGAGGCTAGAATGTTCGTCGATTTCTTCTACTCGTTGAAAAAAGGAGGCATTCCGGTATCACCGACCTCCTTCCTGAGGCTCCAAAAAGCCCTCAGTATGGGCTTGATCAATTCCATAGCCGATCTTTACACCGCTGCCCGGGCCATCCTGGTTAAGACCGAGAGGTATTTCGATCTCTACGACCGGATATTTGCGCATCACTTCAAGGGGGTTGAGTTCAAGGAGCCAGAGCCATTCGAATTATCGGAGGTGGCCCCTGCCTTGCTTGAAGAGTGGTTGAAGCATCCCGGAAGTCTGGTGGCTGCCCTCGGGATCGATGAAGATGACCTCCGCAGATTGAGCCCCGATGAGCTGCTCGACTACTTCCTCGAACGATTGAAGGAGCAGATGGGTGAACACCATGGAGGGAGCACGTGGATCGGAACAAGGGGGACATCCCCCGTGGGGCATTCCGGATACCATCCGGGCGGAATGAGGGTTGGTGGAATCTCCAGGGGCAAATCAGCGGTTAAGGTGGCCATGGAGAGAAGGTACCGCGATTATTCGCAGGAAGGCCCATTGACACAGTCCCAAATGGGTGAAGCGCTGAAGAGGCTGAGAAATATGGTACCCTATGGCCCCAAGGACAGGGTTAACATAAGGCAGACCATCTACCAGACGGTGAAGAATGCCGGTGAAATAGAGATTGTATTTGACCGAAGCCTTAAAGACCGCTTGAAGGTGATTCTGGCCATAGACAATGGCGGATGGTCCATGGATCCTTACGTCGAGGTGGTGCAAACGCTCTTCAATTATGCGCGATCCCAGTTCAAAGATTTGAAGACGTTCTTCTTCCACAACACGGTCTATGATTTCCTGTGGGAGGATCCTCCGAGACGGTACAAGCCCTTCCCGGTGGATGAGCTGGTGCGCATGGACCCGGAGACGAGGTTCATCATAGTCGGCGATGCGAGCATGGCTCCGTATGAGCTCATGGCCACCGATGGTTCCATCTACATTGAGGAGAGGTCGGGGAAGCCCAGCTACGAACGGTTACGGTTCATAGCGGAGAACTTCCCCCACTCCATCTGGATAAATCCAAGACCCGCCGGCCAATGGGCCTACACCCGCACCATCGGTCTTATCCGAGAAATCTTTCCCATGTTTGAACTAAACCTCGATGGGCTTGAGCAGGCGGTTACCCACATGATGCGTAAGCATTGACCGATACATGGGTGCCGAGATGGAGAAGAAAACCCTATCGGCGGGAGTGATCGTGACGCGCCGTGAGGGGGATTCGTGGTATTATCTTCTATTGCGGGTTTACACCTATTGGGATTTTCCCAAGGGCATCGTGGAGCCTGGAGAAGACCCGTATTACACGGCCCGCCGTGAGGTTGAGGAGGAGACCGGTCTGAAGGACTTAACATTTGCGTGGGGCGATCACTATCGAGAAACCCCACCGTACGGTCGCGGCAAGGTGGCCCGCTACTACCTGGCTGAAACCGGGCAATCCCAGGTGGTCCTGCCGGTGAGCCCTGAGCTGAAGCGTCCGGAGCACCATGAGGCCCGTTGGGTGACCTACGAAGAAGCCCGGCACCTGGTCTCACTCCGTGTGCTTCCCATCTTGGACTGGGCGAATAACATTATCACTGGGAAACAAATGGCGCGCCTGCCCGAGACTGGATGAGCATGTTCCTCTTGTTTTAGGGACAAACACCATAGGCCCGTACCCTTGCGTGCTTCCGAGCCGATCCTTTGGGGGTAACGATGAGCTTGAATAGAATCCTGGTGTCGTGGAGTGGCGGGAAGGACAGCCTAATGGCCCTCCATGAGATTCAGAAAACAGAGGGTTATGAAATCGTTGCCCTCTTGACCACGGTTACCGACGGTTACCACAGGGTCAGCATGCACGGGGTTCGGGAAGAGCTCCTTGAAAGGCAAGCTGAATCCTTGGGGTTACGCCTCCATAAGATCTTGATTCCCCAGAACCCTTCAAATGAGGAATATGAAGCAATCATGAAAGAGGTGCTTGTCGAGTATGAGAATGAGAATATTCATTCCGTGGCCTTCGGGGACGTCTTCTTAGAGGACGTAAGAAAATATCGAGAGGAGAACCTCGCCAAGATGGGAATGAAGGGAATCTTCCCAATCTGGAAAAGGAATACCGGGGAATTGGTTAAGGAGTTTATCGATGTTGGATTTCGGGCAATCACAACATGTGTTGATTCCAAAGTCCTCGACTCATCCTTTGTTGGAAGGGAATTTAACTATGATTTCCTTCGTTGCCTCCCACCACATGTTGATCCATGTGGGGAAAACGGAGAACTCCATTCTTTTGTTTTTAGGGGACCGAATTTTAGGGAGGAAATCACGTTTACCATTGGCGAAACGGTCTTGAGGGATTCCTTTTATTTTTGCGATCTGTTGCCATAAACTGCATGGCTGGTGTTGGCCTGCACGCTCGGTTTCGAGATTGGCAGCCACTTGACGAAGGAGGGGACGGCATGAAATGCCAAAGAAATTGGGATTTGTTATCTTGCTCGTTTCGATACTTGCATTCTCCCAAGGAGTCAACGCAGATCGGTCGGCTGAAGAAGCGGCCGTAGCGGCATCTCAATCATGGGTGGCCTTGGTTGACGAGGGAAAGTACTCGTTGAGTTGGGAGGAAGCCGCCGAGTACTTCAGAATGGCCGTAACCGTGGAGCAGTGGTTGAGATCAATGAGGGCGTTCAGGGAACCCCTGGGCAGGGTTGTCTCAAGGAAACTGAAATCTAGGCACTATACAAATAGGTTGCCCGGTGCTCCGGATGGGGAATACGTTGTTGTTCAATACGAAACCTCCTTTGAGAACAAGAAGTCTGCTATCGAGACGATTACGCCCATGCTTGATAAGGATGGGAAGTGGAGGGTCTCGGGCTACTACATCAAGTAGTCGGGCATAATGGTCGCGTACCTCGATGTTGGCACGCCTCAGAAAGGGTTGGGTCCGACAGGGGTGATTTGAGGCATACACCATGAGGCGTTATCCAATGGGGTGCTTTCTGGGTTGACACCCGGGCATCTTCCCCGATAAGTTGCGTGTTGGTCCGAAGGGTGGGGAGCAGATTCAACCACGAACATTGCGTGGTACTCTCTTAATACAAAACTTTATTCGTGCATTTTCGAGAGCGGGTGCCTATCATGTATGATCGCCGCACCTTTTTGAAGGCTATGGGACTATTACTCACGGCATGTTCCCTCCCCGGTTCGAGCGGGGGATCCGAGGTCCTGAACTCGTCGCCCCAATTTTCAGGTGCCAGTGAGCTCGTGGTGCTGAAGGCCCTTGCACTGGGTTCGAGTGAGGATGAGGTCACGCTCGCTGTCCGAAACGTGGCCGAAGCGACAACGGATTTTTCATGGCTTTCCCGAGGGGATGTGGTCTTGATTAAGCCTGCTTCCAACTCGGCCGAGCTCTACCCTGCCACGACGTCGCCGCTTGCGATTCGGGCTATGGCTGGCCTGTTAAAGGAGAGGGGCGCGGGGAGGGTGATCGTGGCCGATAAACCGGGTGTTGAGCACGTCTACCAGGATGAAAAGCGCCAACGCAGCTCGAGCCGGGAAGTGATGACCAAAAACGGTTTACATGGGGCAGCCCTGGAGTCGGGTGCCGAGGTGCACTACTTCGATGAGGCGGGCTCAGACGCATATTTCCCCGAGCGGACGGAGGAAGGCAGCCACTGGAAGGGCGAGCTGATGTTTCCGAATATCCTGAACCAGGTGGACCACGTGGTGCTTCTGCCCAGGGTCAGTCGTCACGTCCTGGCGGGGACGACTCTCGGGCTCAAGGCAGCAGTGGGGTGGCTCCGCGACGATAGCCGCTTGGAGCTCCATCGCGATGCGAAGAGCTTCTTCGAAAAGATCGCTGAGATCAACGATGCCAGGGTGCTCAGGCAAAAGCTCAGGCTCATATTGACCGTGGCCACCAAAGTGCAGACCACTTTCGGCCCAGACCGGGGCTTTGCGGCCGAGGTCAATCCAGGCCTGGTCTTCGGTTCCACCTCACTCCTCGCCCACGACATGGTCTCCCTGGGTTGGCTCTTGTGGTGCCGTGAACACGCGACCCCATCCGCCCAGACTGCCTGGCATCGCGATCCGTACCAGACCCTTCCCTCCCTCTTCAACCGTCTGTTCGTCGGATATATCTGGGGCGTGCGCCAGTTTTTACAATCCGAGGGGTACGGAAGGGTGGCCATTCAGTCCGTCGGCACTGACCCGGTGATCTCACGGGCCGCCGCAATATGGGGTGGCTTCCCCCGGCTCGAGCTGGAAGATCTGGGAGCTGGGCTGGATGAGAAGATCAGAGCCTACCTGATGGGTAAGGCCACTTCGTGACGTGTTCCTCAATGAGATCTCTGGAAAATTGAAAAACCGAGCTATGGGCGAGTTTCACTTCCGCAGTGTTGGGTTCGGAAAGGGGAAAGGTGGAAGGCTAAGGTTAAGGTTGAGAGGGTGAGGTGGAAAGGAGAAATGACAAGTGACCGATAACTGATAACGGACACGGGCACGAGGGGAAATGTCAAATGTCAAAGTTCAAAATCCAAATGACAAATGACGAGGCCCGAACAACGAGCACGGACACGGACACGAACGGTGAGCGAAATGGGTTTTGGGCAACAGCCCCTTAACACATGAATGACGCATCGGAGGGACAATACGGGTGAAATGTCCGAAGTGTCAATTCGATAATCGTGAAGGGGTGAAGTTCTGCGAGGAATGCGGGACTGAGATGGAGGTTAAATGCCCAAGCTGCGGAGCCAAACTTCCATTGGGTCGCAAATTCTGTGGCGAGTGCGGGCAGGCATTGGAGGATGAGGAAATACGTGAAAGGAGAGAACCGGCCATTGAGGGTGAGCGGAAACACATGACAGTTCTCTTTTCCGATCTGTGCGGATATACCGCCATGTCAGAAAGGCTCGACCCGGAAGAAGTCAAGGAGATCATGAGCCAGATATTCGGGGAGATTGCCCAGGTAGTTACGAAATATGAAGGGTTTATCGAGAAGTTTTTTGGAGATGAGGTCATGGTGCTCTTCGGTGCTCCAAAGGCTCACGAGGATGATCCGGTCAGGGCCATCA
>CAYFXP010000125.1:0-4304 GCA_964346935.1 uncultured Syntrophobacterales bacterium | reverse complement strand
CCCAGGGCCGGCTTGCACTCCCGAACCATGTCCATGATCAGGTACTTCGTCCATTGAGAATCGCGGTTGTATCCGATAAAGGATGATTTGCCCAGGGATAGCAACCCCGTCAAGATTCCCTGGGCAACAGAGGCCTTGGCCTTGATCACCTCCAAGACATCCGGATTCCGTTTCTGGGGCATGAGGGAGCTTCCGCTGCAGTGGGTATCGTCCAACCTCACCATGTCGAATTCCGGCGTGCTCATCAGGATGAGGGATTGGGCAAAGGTGCTCAGGTGGTTCGTCGTCATGGCAATGGCGTGGGCGAATTCGAGCTCCGGTTCCCACCGGTTGGTGATGGGATCTAGGGAGTTACCGTGGTACGTATCGAAGGCCAACAATTTGGATGTCAGCTCCCTGTCCAACGGGAAGGTAGACCCATATCCGGCTACCCCACCCAGCGGGTTTTTGTTAAAAAGCCTGTACCAATGGATGAACCGCCAGATATCCCTCTCCATAGGCTCGGTAAAGGAGAGCAGCACGTGGGCGAAGGTAGTGATCATGGCATGCTGATGATGGGTGAAACCCGGCATAACGGTATCCAGGTGTTCCCAAGCCTTTTCCAGAAAAGCCCCGATCAATCCGTCCAACTCACCGATGAAATCCAAAACCCCTTGTCTCATGTACAGGCGCATATCCAAGGCAATCTGGTCATTCCGGCTCCTCCCCGTATGGAGCTTTCCAGCGGACTCCACACCATACCGCTCGATGAGAAAGCTCTCCACGTTGGTGTGGACGTCCTCCTTGGAACTGTCGAGGACGAATTCCCCCCGCGCCGATAGGCCTCCAACCTCCCTGAGGCCCCTCAAGATGACCTTGAGGTCGTCCTCGGAAATGACCCCCTGCCTGCAGAGCATAATGGCGTGCGCCTTGCTGCCCCAGATATCCCATTCGACCAGGTCCCGGTCAGAAGGCGGAACCCCTTGGACATCCCGTCCCGCCAGGAAATCGATGATCCGACGGGGAGGCTCCCGGTGGGACCTCGAGCCCCAAAGCTTATCAATCTTCATCTTCTTTCTCCGCATCCCTTTTGCCTGAGATCTACGAGTGAATCAACCTGCGAATACGATTTTGCCCGTCAATAGTATCAGAAATGGGGCCTGAAGACAATTCCCTCTGACAGGAGCCTTCGCCGCCCTGAAGTTTCCAGAAATTGTAGTGAACCTCATTTAGAAACAGCTTAGTGGTCGGATTCCGTTGGGCAAACATTAAAGAATCTTCGGCACCTATTTTAGTGAAGCGAAAAGCGTGATTCAACTAAGAGCTCGGGCCTGCCTCAACCTTAACCTCAACCTGGTGAGGGGTGATCAACCCCGAGGCACTGGCGTTTCCTTACAAAACATTTAATTTTCCTTGTAATCACCACGCTAAAGAAATACCATGCAGGAGAATTGGGAGACTTCGCTCGCCTCCCTCATTGAACAGGATATGCGGAAAACCTATAATATAACTATGAAGAAGAGATCATCCCGGAATCAGCATATCGGCCTTTTTTTCGGTTGCACCATTCTCCTCTTTAAAGAGCTCCGCAGCGCCGTGGAGGCCTTTTTCTGCAAGGCCAAGATACCCTATGAGCCCTTGGGCATCGACCAGTGCTGCGGTATCCCTCTGCTCCTTGCCGGCTTGCACAAGGAAGCCCAGGAAAATGCGAGGAGGTTGGTCCAAGAAATCTCGCAAAAGGGCATAACCACTCTCGTTACCAGTTGTCCCCATTGCTATCGGGCTTTTTCCAATGAGTTCCCCCACCGTTTCAACCTATCGACTCCCTTCAAGACGCTCCACTTTACCCAGTTTGCCGCTGATCTCATCCAGAGGGGGAAGATCAGGTTGACCAAACCCGTTGACCTTAAAGTCTCCTATCACGACCCGTGCTATCTGGGACGAATGGGGGAAAAGATGTACCGGGAGCCCAGAGAGGTCCTCGCATCCATCCCCGGTCTGAAAGTGGATGAAATGGAACTGAATCGCAATGAGGCCACCTGCTGTGGCGGCGGCGGATTGGTGAGGGCCTACCTGCCCCTGCTATCCTCGGCAATCGCCCAGGAGAAGATCGCATCTCAGGCCAAACCCGCCAGGACTAACGGTGTCGTGTCCTCCTGCCCCTTCTGCTATTTCAACCTGAAGGAGGGAGCCGAGGAGACGGACGACGGGGTAATGGGAGTCTACGATCTGGCACAACTCCTCGTCCAATCCATGGAGGAACTTCACGATGAATGATGGTCAGCGCAGGTTTGCCGACTTTAAGAAAACCATCTATGGGGCTGTTGATGATGAAGTGCTTCGAGCAGCCCTGCGGAAGGCAGTAAAATCGTTCCGGGAAAACCGTGATAAGGCCCTGAAGCAGTTCCCCCATGTGGAGGAGCAGCGAAAAATCCTCATGAAAAAAAAGGAAGAGGCTCTTACCCATCTCGACGAGATGATCGATACGTTCACAGCTTCGGCCGAGAGGATGGGAATTAAGGTCCACATGGCGGAGACTATCCACCAAGGCCAGGAGATCATCAGGAAACTCGTTGGTTCCGAAAAGCTCATCGTCAAAGGGAAATCCATAACCTCCGAGGAGTTGAGCGTCAACGAAGTCCTGGAGGGGGAGGGCAACGAGGTATACGAGACCGACCTCGGGGAATTCATAGTACAGCTTCTTCACGGGAAACCCATGCATATCCTCGCCCCGGCCGTGAACATACCAAAGGAGCGGGTTGCCGAGCTCTTCTCCCAACTTGCTGGAAGGGAACTACCTCCGGATCCAGCGGAGCTCACCCGATATGCCAGGAATTTCCTGAGGGAGAAATTCTTCCGGGCTGATATCGGCATGAGCGGGGCCAATGTGCTCACGGCCGATACGGGCTCTATTTTTCTCATCGAAAATGAGGGAAATATCCGTTTCGCCACCAATGCACCCCCCGTCCACATCGCCGTGGTTGGAATCGAGAAGATCCTTCCCAACTTTATTGATGGAAGCCTCTTCGTGGAGGTGGCCTCCCGGTATGCGGGCTATCACGCGCCGAGCTATGTCTCCATCATTTCGGGCCCCAGCAAAACGGGCGACATCGAGAAGGTCATCATTTGGGGAGTCCACGGGCCAAGGGAGGTCCACGTGATCCTCCTGGATGGTGGACGCAGGGAGGTGGCCAAGGATCCACTGCTCAGACAGGTGCTCTACTGCGTCCGCTGTGGGGCGTGCATGTACGAATGTGCCGTCTATCCCATCGTCAGCGGTCACTGGGGACACACATACATGGGCGGGATCGGCATTCCCTGGACGGCCCTCGTTTCCGGCGGTTGGGAAGTGGCCGCCCCCATGGCCTACGCCTGTACTCTGTGTGGACGATGCCGGGAATTCTGCCCCATGGAGATCGGTACCCCGGAAATCGTGGAAAAGCTGAGGGAGCAAATGGCCCAAAAAGGCTATCTGCCCGACTACGTAAAGGAGATGACCCGAAAAATAATGGCCAAGGGTACCCCATACTAATTCCGACACATCTGACCAGACGATCCCTCGTTCGACCTTGCTCCTTTACCCTCCAATCGAACCTTCTCGCCTTCATCGTCTTCAGACAAAAAAGGAGGGGCATAGATCCCCTCCTTAAGCTTCGCTCAACGATCTCTCCGGTACTTCCCCGGGAAGGCGGAATCAGCTCTTCCTCGAGGTTTTGGTCATGAACTGGCTAACCAGCTGTTGAACCTGTTTTCCCTTGCACTTCGGGCAACTGATCTTACCCTTTTCGTACTCACTCAGGCTCAGTATCGTGGTGAATTGCTTCTTGCATTTCTTGCAGCGAAACTCGTAGGTAGGCATCCTCATCCCTCCTTCATTACTATTCTTTTCTGCTCCTTGACATCATACCAACCACTTCAATTGTTGCTCGAAATCGAGAAATGGATCGCCTTGACCGGGTTCCCTGAAGAACGTCTTTTTCATATAGTGTAAGGCTCCGACATAGAACTCGAAATTCTTAGAGAGCTCCGAGTACAACCGGGACCCTGGCCGATAGAAAGCTTGATGATATTCGCTGACCGTCCGATAGGCCCTCCTCCCCTCTTCCAGATAGAAGTCCAAGAAAGATTGTCTTTCAACCCACTCCCGGAATATTCCCGCCATGAATAGGATATAATCGCCGATATGTCTTCGGATCTCCTTTTCCCTGTCCCATTGTTCGGAGTACCACGAGAGGTTGGCCTCCATCAGCATTTCCACAGCGGTTTCCAACCTTTTCCCATGATACGTTCTTATCCGATAGAGGTTTTCAGTACGGGCGAAATTG
>CAYFXP010000124.1:0-4775 GCA_964346935.1 uncultured Syntrophobacterales bacterium | reverse complement strand
GACGAGCCACAGGTCCGGGTCTTTGCGGCCATGTACAAGGTCAGGACAATAGGGCTCTTTGACCCCATCACCTACGAACCTCTGGCATGGGCCATCAGGAAGGGAGACCCGGACTTCCTCAACTGGCTCAATAATTTCCTGCGCCAAGTTAAAGGTGACGGTCGCTGGTATGAGCTGAAACAGAAATGGTTCGTGAACTATATCGAGGAATTGGCTAAGAAACAGAAATGAAACTGGCCGAAGGGGGAGACGCTTGGGCATCCCCCTTTTTCTTTTATAGAGGAGGCTGCGTGTGACCTTCAATAAGAGATCCCTTATTACCCTAGGCATACTCGCTATCATTATGGGGTATGTCTACTACTTCTTCACGGAGAAGGGCATTACGTACATATGGCACTGGGAAAGAATTCCCGAGATGCTCTTCTACCATGGCCCCAAGTCCGCCGATGATCCGGTGCCCCGGCTCCGGATGGGCGTCCTCATGATCGGCTTCACCTTGACGCTGAAAATCTCCCTTGCCTCCATCTTCTTCGGCATCATCATCGGAACCATCGTGGGCATCGCCAGACTCTCCCACGAGCCAGTAACCAGGAGGCTTGCACATGCTTATGTAGAGCTCATCCGGAACACACCACTGCTCGTCCAGATATATATCATCTACTTCTTCGTGGGATCCATGCTGAGGCTCTCCGCCTTTGCGGCTGGTACGGCAGCTCTGTCCATCTTTGCGGGCGCCTACGTGGCGGAGATCGTTCGCGCGGGCATTCAGTCGATCCACAAGGGACAGATGGAGGCAGCGCGATCCCTCGGCATGACCTATGCCCACGCTATGCGGCACGTTATTCTTCCCCAGGCCTTTAAGCGGATCATACCGCCCCTGGCTGGCCAGTTCATCTCCTTGATAAAGGACTCCTCCCTGGTCTCGGTCATTGCCCTGGCAGACCTCATGTTTCAGGGGCAGCAGGCTGTGGCAAGGACATACTACGCCTTTGAGATATACTTTACCGTGGCCTTCCTCTATCTCGTCATGACCTTTACGCTTTCCATGGCCACGCAGTAGCTGGAAATGAGGCTTGCAATCAGTGATTGACATCAGAAACGTATACAAAACCTTCAGAACCCCGGACAGAAGGGAAGTTAAGGCCCTGGTCGATTTCTCTACCGTTATTCGCAAGGGAGAAGTGGTGGTAATCATCGGCCCCAGTGGCTCGGGGAAGAGCACGCTTCTCCGGTGCCTCAACCGTCTCGAGGAGATCGATAGCGGGGAGATCATTATCGACGGGGTCGATATTTACGATAGGGGGGTGAACATCAACAAAATCCGTGAGGAAATCGGCATGGTCTTTCAGCTTTTCAACCTCTTCCCCCACAAAACAGTCCTTGAGAACATCACGTTGGCCCAGCAGGTGGTCCGGGGGAGAACCAGGGAAGAGGCCACTGAAATTTCCCGAGGCCTTCTCCACAAGGTGGGGATCTTAGAGAAAGAGAACGTCTATCCGGCTCAGCTCTCGGGCGGACAACAGCAGCGCGTCGCGATTGCCCGGGCGCTTGCCATGCGCCCCAAGATCATGATGTTCGATGAAGCCACGTCAGCGCTCGACCCTGAGATGATCGGCGAGGTTCTCGACGTCATGAAAACGTTGGCCCACGAGGGGATGACCATGGTAGTGGTCACCCACGAAATGGGGTTTGCCCGAGAAGTCTCCGACCGGGTAATCTTTATGGATGAAGGCCAGATTGTGGAGGAGGGTACGGTCGAACACTTCTTTACCAACCCCGTACACGAGAGGACCAAGCTCTTCCTGAGCCAGATCCTGTAAACCCGTTTTCAAATGAATCAACGATCCGCTTCGCCACGTATTAGTACTTCTGATATTTTTGTTTTCGCGGTGGCGATTGCCTCATGTCCATGCCAAGCCTTTCGCCAAAATCCGCGTATTTCGGTTTTAAATCGTATTCCTCTTTATACTCGTTAAGAAGGGGAAGTCCCCAATTATGCTCTTGGAGGAACCTAATACCGGCGATGAAATCCGGGAGCATTTCCGGAATCAGGGTAAAGAGGATTTCGTCGTCCTGTGCGAACGCTAGCCGACGATCCCCCTTACAGGGAATGGCAACCTGACATTCGCGCTTTCGTATTGCGGGGACAACGGCGTAAATACAGGCCGCGTGGCCGGAAAGTTGAGCGTATACGTCCTTCCCATCGATCCAGTTCTTAACGATCAATAACTGGCTTGTCATCATGCCATTAACATGCATCACAACGAGGTCGGGCATGAAGGTGCACCCGTTGATGGGCGCCGATACGATCCCCTGGTATAAGCCGTATTCAAGATAGGGCATGTTCTTGCACCACTCTGCAGCTGCCTCGAGATCTCTGACGCTATCCGGGTACCGGTGGTTCCCTTCCAAGAAATACGGAATTCGCTCGGCAAGCCCCAATCCGACAACTGGTTCAGCGCACCACATATCTTCTTTAAACATAGCGATCGTCTCGCCGTTTCTCTGGGATCTAGCAAAAGACTGACAGAGAGAGAATTTATACCCCCAGTCCCTTGTCGGTATAATGGCACCCTCGGGCACTTCTTCCCTGGTCTTCAACAACTTAACGGCTATTGGATGTACGCGCATTCGTAGCCACGTTTCCAACTCAGTTCCCAATTCGTGAATTTCATCTAAGGTAACCATGCTTTCCTCCTCCGTCGAATCTCACGTTTGATAATTTTTGTTTAACCTACCGAATTTTCCTTTCGTGCAACCCCAGCTGCACTCAATATGAACATGAACGAAATGATACAGGCGGCATTCCGATCTTGCAAGCTCCGAGACTCGTTCCCATAAGGCTCGTGCCCCAATTGCCGCTACTGCGAACGCCGGAAGACACATGCAGAGGGGAAATAGGTCCTATCGCTCTTCCAGCACCCAGGGGGTTTGCATTTCCGATCGCATGCTCATGGATTGAAGGTCGGAATGACCCGGGTTTCGGTACGCTCTAAGAGGAGGGTATGATCGCCTTTCCCCTCAAAAGCGGCATGGGATCGATGAAATGTTTATCCAACCCCAGTGCCTTGGGTTCCAGGCCGAAGGCCAGTCCCATGAGCTGGGTGAAGTAGAGGATAGGAAGGTTGAATTCGCCTGCCATCTGACCCTGTCGGGAATCGAGGTTCACCTGGCAGAGGGGGCAAGCCACAACAACAGCCTCAGCGCCCACGGCCTTGGCGTTGGCAAGGATCTTTCGGCCGAGTTCCAGAACGATCTCCAAATTGGTAAAACCAAGTGATGCTCCGCAACACCGCGTCTTATAGGACCAATCCAACGGCTCTGCGCCTAAGTGCCTCACCAATCTATCCATATTGGTTGGATATTCGTAGTCCCCGAATCCCGTAACCTTGGGAGGCCGGGTAATTACGCACCCGTAGTAGCAGACCACCTTCAGCTCTCCGAGCGGGCCCGTGACTTGAGAGCCTATGGCATCCAATCCCACCCGGTCGGTGAAGGTATTGAGAGCGTGTTCGACGTGTAAATCCTCCGATGGTTCAAAACCGATCTGGGCCCTTACCCTTCTCCTGAGCTCTTCATCCTTCGCGGTATCGTGCAGTGCCATTCGCATCCGCAGGTAACAAGAAGGACAGGGAGCAACCACAGAGGAGTGTCCCAAATCCTCCATCACCGCCAGGTTCTTCATGGGAAGGAGTGTGGATAAGTAATGGTCCGTTGAATGGGCGGGTGTCGTCCCGCAGCAAGTCCAGCCCTCGGGCTCGTCCACGACCAAGCCCACCTTCTCCGCCACCGCCTTGAAGGAAAGGCCGTATTCAACCGAGGTGCCGGAAAGGCTGCAACCGGGAAAGTAAGCGACCCTGCGCTCAGTGCTCCTCACCTTTTTCGGCGGTGGGCCCTTCTTCCTCCTGGTGAAGTGAGGCAACACCTTGAGCTTTCCATCCCTGAACATCTTCACGCCCACCGGCACATCCTTGGAAAAAAGCTGCCCGAGATCCAGCTGCCCGTTGAGAAGTAACCGCAGGTAAAGCTCCCCCATCAAACCAGCCTCGTAAAGCCGCCCGAACATCCGGAGGTTATGGAGGGCGGCACTGTAAAAAATTGGGACTGACGGAACCCCTGGGGAGATTCCCTCCTGCTGGGCCATGATCTTGAGCACGTCCATAACCCGGGTGATATCGATGTCCTGCGGGCACCGGGTTGCGCAGGTCTCGCATGCCGCGCAGAGCCAAATGGTCTTTGACCTCAGCGGCAACTCCCTCTCGTCCAACTGAATGGCCCGCATGACCTGATTGGGGGAGAGGTCGAAATGATCCTCTACGGGACAACCCGAGGCGCATTTTTGGCATTGATAGCAGAGGTAGACGTTTTCCCCGGAGATCTTGTGGACCTCTTCGGCTAAAGGGGTTCCAGGGACTCCTTCCTTCCCTCCCTGATTGGGAGAATGGATGGATTCCATCAGCTCACCTCTTCCATGACGGATTGATACGTTCTCACAATAGGGATCCTCATATTGCAACAGCAGATCCGTCTGCATTAGCTCGTTGATTCAACATCCCTCATCGTACCGGTGGTACGTTATTTTGATACGGGCACGATCCACGAAGAACCGACACGCTTTACGCCGATGGCCTCGGGTGAAGCCCCACCTGCTTGACGATCTCCGGAACCTTCTCCTCCCACTCGATGGCCATGATGTGTACCCCACGAACCCCCTCTATCCCCCTCAACCGCTCGATCGACTCAACGCAGATCTTTATCCCCTCCTCAGCCTGCCC
>CAYFXP010000123.1:0-3812 GCA_964346935.1 uncultured Syntrophobacterales bacterium | reverse complement strand
ATTCTTTAGGAGTGATTCTTTATGAAATGGTGACAGGAAGTGTCCCTTTTAAAGGAGACACAGCACTAAGTGTCGCCTTGAAACACAAGACCAAGCTTCCTCCAGATCCAAAAAAGCTAAATCCTGGGATTTCCGAAAATCTCAGTCGTTTGATATTGATCTGCATGGAGAAGGACAAAGAGAGAAGGTATCAAACTGCAGCAGAGCTCTTATCTGAACTAGGCAAGATAGAGAAAGGGATTCCCATAGCAGTAAGGATTCCTTTCAAGAGAAAGATTGAGATTAAGTGGAAGAGAATTCTTCTCTATGCAGGAGTTCCTCTTCTGTTGCTTTTGGTCATCGCGGGTGCAATTGTTCTGTTTAAAGGAGGTGCAGGAGCAATCGATTCAATTGCGGTCCTGCCGTTTGAAAACCTCTCGGGCGATCCCGAACAAGATCCCATCGCCGAAGGGATACACGACTCGCTGATCACCGACCTCGCCGGGCTCGGCTTGAAGCGCGTGATCGCCCGCAGCACGGTGATGCGCTTCAAGGGAAAGGATACCCCCCCGAAAAAGATTGCGCAGCGGTTGAATGTCAAGAGATTGATTACGGGCACAGTCGTACGCTCGGGAGACCGCGTGCGTGTCACCGCCCAGTTGATAAACCCCACAACCGAAGCTCAGGTGTGGGCCCAAAACTACGAGCGCGACTTGCGCGACATCCTATCGCTTCAAAACGAAATTGTCTCGGCGATTACTCGTGAAATGAAGCTGCAACTTACCCCCCAAGAGAAGGTGCGCTTGGCGAGTGCTCGCCCGGTCAATCCAGAGGCGCACGTGGCCTATCTCAAGGGGAGGTCCTTCCTGAACAAACTTACGCCGGAAGGAATCGAAAAAGGTCTGGCATATCTGCAACAGGCCATCGACAAAGACCCTACGAATCCCTTGCCTCACGCTGGATTGGCGCTGGGTTATTGCTTGATTGGTCACGGCCCTGCGCCGCCACCGGACGTTTGGGAACGAGCCAAGGAAGCCGCACGCAAGGCGGAGGAAATTGGGGGGACGCTGGCCGAAACAGAGGCGGCTTTGGGGATTATCTACCTTTACTTTGACTGGGACTGGGCAGGCGCCGAGCAGGCCTTCCGGCGTGCCCTCACACTCAACCCGAGCTTGCCCGATGCTCACCGCAACTATTCCTGGTATCTCTTGCTGGCAGGAAAGAGGGATGAAGCCCTGGCAGAAATGAAAAGAGCCATCGAGGTGGATCCGCTTAATCCCCTCTGGCTTTCGGACCTGGGATGGCAATATTGGAGTGTGGGACGATACGAGGAGGCGATGGATGCACAGCGGAAGGCGCTCGAACTAGACCCCAATTTCAATCAGGGGCTTCAGGTTCTGGGATGTTTGTATGCAGAAAAGGGGATGTATACGGAGGCCATTGCGGCTCACCAAAAGTTGAGTGCACTCCATCCTGATTGGAAATGGCCTCTTGTGGGTACCTATGTGCTGGCTGGCCGAAGAGATGAAGCGCGGAAGATAATGGCGGAGCTCTTGAGAGGGGAACCCAAGCCAACGGGTTTGGATGCTTGGTTTATAGTTGAGATTTATGCAGACCTGGGTGAAAAGGATGAGGCCTTTCGATGGCTGGAAGCGGCTTTCAAGGAACGCAATAGCTTCCTTCCCTGGCTCAGGGACAATCCCGGTTACGCCCCTTTGCGCGACGATCCCCGCTTCAAGGATATAGTGCGTCGCATGAAACTGCCGGAGTTGAAATAACTCACAAATCCAACAGAAATGCCGGAAGGAATACCAATAAGCATTATCAGAAATTCCTTGACCTCAGGAAAGACGCTGACCCCCGCATCGCAGAGGTTAAGGATGCGAAGAAGAGGCTGGCTGGATTGAAAAGTCAGTAATTCCCCCATAACTTGTTTATCCTATTTTACAGATGCTTGTGTGTTTTTCTCTTTATATGAAAATGATAAGCTAATATAAGATGCTAAATGAGAGCCTTACGGAAAGCCCACATTTCATTTATAACTCAGCGATTATGTTTTACTGAGAAATCCTGAAGATGCCAGTTGCCTGCCCCCCATCAATGACTCCCCTGTTGAGCTAGATTTTTGACCTCATGAACCTGCCCCCTGTCTCATCGAAGAAATACCGCTTCAAACTCAAAAGAGGCCGAATCATGTATTTGCCGACTCTTTTTGCCTCTCTCCTGGTCTGAGCCCGGGCTTCCCTTATCCCTTGGACAGAGAGGAATCGATTATTGTAGGCCCCTACCGGGAGCCTGGGCCTCCCTTATCCCTCTTGACGGAAAGGAATCGATTAGTGCAGGTCCCTACCGGTAGCCGCAGAGCGGCCAGATCTTGACATCGGCTGGGTCAAGAGGCTCGTCGCGCAGCCCGAGCTTTACGGGTACTTCGAAGAATCGCGGGGAAAGCCTCATGTCGCCATCATGAGGGAACGGCTGGAGGCCGGTTGCCAGCACCCGGACTGCGGGGAAGGGGATGTCCGGAAGGCTCAGGTCAACGACGATGACTTCTGAGCCGATGCCTTTCAGCAGTTCTACACACATTTCGATATTGTCCTTAAGGTCGGATGAGGCCAAATTTTTCAGGTCGTCGAATGGGATTTTGTGCGAGGGCGGTTCGACGTAACGCTCGGCTGACCCGGCTCGGTACCATTCCTCCTGGTTGACGCTGGGCGGAAAGAGCTGAATCGCTTCTGTCAGGGCCCGCGAAACGGCCAGGGACGGATCCAGATGACAGCCAAAGGCAACACAACATTTCTCGGGTTCTTTCTTTTTTTGAAGAAAAGCCGCGACGGCCGGGATCGGAATGTCCGTTGGAACGGCTCTGAACGAGAAAGTATACCCCCTGGCCTCAAGGCATTCCAGCAGGTGGAGAGTTTCATCCGGAAATCCTTCAGTCGTGATCTCCGCCTGGAGCAGGCGGTTATTCTCGCTGATCACAACAGCATCGCGCTCCACGACTTCCAGTATCCCGTGGAGGACCGCCTCCTCGAGGTTATTGCCGGAAGCCAATCCGTTGGAGTCTGTCCAACTGATGGTCTTTTCTTTTTGGCCCGCCTCGTAGGGAAAGAAGACGAGGTTGGCCGGGACAAGCACCGGCTGCGACCGGGTCAGGGAGTATCCCCAGACCCAGTCGATCTTCTTGGCAAGAAAGAAAGCTGCTTCCGGAGAAAGGGAGAAAAGGCAGGGATCGCAGGCGTCGGAGGCGATCTCCGTGTAACCTGCCTCGAGCAGGCCGTCTTCAGGCTGCATTATAGCCGACGCCCTCTCGATAAACTCCATACATGCGCTGGCCAGGGCCTGCCCTTCGCTCGCCCCCTTTCCGAAGTATCTCTTGTTCTCCGTCTCGTCCAGCGGGGAAAGGTATTCCAGGACAGCTCGGATCGTTTCGTCAACGGCCCTCCGTATCATCACGAATTGAGCCTCCACATCCCCGGCAAGAAGATACTTTTCGATATTAGCCACTGTTCTCTCGAGCGGGACCGAACGAAGACCGTTACCGGAGTAACGGACGCGACGCGACCGGAAGTCGAGCTCGCGTTTTAGACCTCGCCTCTTGTCTGTCGAGTTCATTGTTAAGCCGACGCTTTCCTTTTAACCTTCGCGATCAGAGTCGATCAGCGTTTTTTGCTTCGATATCCAACGGAAGCAGTGGTGGCGACGGCTAGGGTATCCTCGAGCGCTCGTCCGGTGGTGCCCCCGAATCGCGTGACTGTTCCCTTGGAGATGTGGACTTCGAAGGGCTTGGTGCCTTTGATATCGGCGGTAAAATCGCTTTTGCTGCCCGTGACGAC
>CAYFXP010000122.1:0-4384 GCA_964346935.1 uncultured Syntrophobacterales bacterium | reverse complement strand
TGGACTTCTTGTCCGAGACAGCGATCTTGTCCCCGTACTCCCCCAGTGACTTCTCGGTGGTGTAGATTAAGCTGTCAAAGTTATTTCGGGCCTCCGCCAATTCACGCTTCTTCTTATCCTCCTCTCTATGGGTCTCCGCATCCTTCACCATCTTTTCAATCTCCCCTTCACTGAGACCACTGGAAGCGGTGATCTTGATAGATTGCTCCTTTCCCGTTCCCAGGTCCTTGGCGGAGACGTGAACGATCCCATTGGCATCGATGTCGAAGGTCACCTCGATCTGGGGGACTCCCCGAGGAGCGGGGGGGATTCCAACCAGTTCGAACCTTCCCAGGGTTTTGTTATCCATGGCCATCTCGCGTTCCCCCTGCAGCACATGGATGCTGACGGCGGGTTGATTATCTGCTGCCGTCGAGAAGATCTGGCTCTTGCGCGTGGGGATGGTGGTGTTCTTCTCAATGAGCTTGGTGAACACCGCTCCCAGGGTTTCGATGCCCAAGGACAGAGGGGTTATATCGAGGAGGAGGATGTCCTTCACATCGCCCTTCAAAACCCCTGCCTGAATGGCGGCCCCGACGGCAACTACCTCATCGGGGTTCACACCCTTGCTGGGTTCTCTTCCGAAAACGGATTTCACCTTCTCCTGGACCTTGGGCATTCGGGTCATTCCCCCCACCAGGATGACTTCGTTGATATCGGAGGGGGACAGCCCGGCATCCTGAATCGCCGTTCTGCATGGCCCTTCCACCTTGTCGATGAGGTTCTCCACCAACTTCTCCAATTTGGACCGGGTCAGCTTGATGTTGAGATGTTTGGGTCCACTGGCGTCGGCGGTTATGAACGGAAGGTTAACGTCCGTTTCCATGGAACTGGACAACTCCATCTTCGCTTTTTCCGCCGCCTCCTTCAACCTTTGAAGGGCCATACGGTCGTTCCTGAGATCGATTCCCTGGTCCCTTTTGAATTCATCGGCGAGATAATCGATGACCCGCTGGTCGAAGTCCTCCCCTCCCAGGTGGGTATTCCCGTTGCTGGACTTGACCTCGATGGATTTCTCTCCCTCCACATCCATAATGTCCAAGATGGAGATGTCGAAGGTGCCTCCTCCCAAGTCGAAGACCGCGATCTTCATATCCTTTTTCTTGTCCAGCCCATAGGCTAATGAAGCCGCCGTAGGTTCATTGATAATTCTTTCGACATTTAACCCCGCGATTCGCCCCGCATCCTTTGTGGCCTGGCGCTGGCTATCGTTAAAGTAAGCCGGGACCGTAATAACGGCGTCCTTCACCTCTTCTCCCAGGTAGTCTTCCGCGGTCTGCTTCATCTTCTGAAGGATCATGGCCGAGATTTCAGCGGGGCTGTGCTCCTTATCCCGGACCTTGACCCATGCGTCCTCGTTCTTAGACTTCACGATCTTATACGAGACGATTTCTATGTCCTTTTTTACCTCAGGGTCAGTGAATTTCCGGCCGATGAGCCTCTTGATGGCATATACGGTGTTCTCCGGGTTTGTTATAGCCTGCCTTCTGGCAATTTGGCCGACCAGCCTTTCACCCTTGTCGGTAAAAGCGACCACCGAGGGAGTAGTCCTGCTCCCCTCGGCATTGGCGATCACAACCGGATCTCCGGCTTCCATTATGGCTACGCAGGAGTTTGTAGTGCCTAAGTCAATTCCTATCATCTTACCCATTTTTCTCTCCTTTTAGCGCTCGGCTGATTCTTCCTCATCTCGGCTGCCATGTTCAATCCCTTCTTCCTCTTGCCCCGGGGCTCGAGCCACGCTGACCATGGCCGGCCGTAACAATCGGTCGTTCAAGAAATATCCTTTTTGTAGCTCGGAGACCACCGTATTCGGCTCATGATCCGCTGATTCGACTTGCATCATGGCCTCGTGCTTGCCGGGATCAAAGGGTTCGCCCACTGCGGCAATGGGGGTCAGCCCGAACTTTTCCAATACCTGGAAGAGTTGATTATAAGTGATTTTCACCCCTTCTAGGAG
This sequence comes from uncultured Syntrophobacterales bacterium, assembly GCA_964346935.1. Lineage (GTDB taxonomy): Bacteria > Desulfobacterota > BSN033 > WVXP01. The sequence continues at coordinate 2,385 of CAYFXP010000122.1, read as the reverse complement.
TCCGTCTGGATTTTCTCCCGGGGGATGGTCGAGGGCCCTCTCCAGGTTATCGACAACCGGCAGAATTGCCTTGATGAGTTCCTCATTACCAAACTTAACGAGGCTGCTCTTTTCCCTCTCGACCCTTTTCTTATAGTTCTCCAACTCGGCTTGGGCCCGGAGGAGTCGGTCATAGTTTTCCTCTGCCTGTTTGGCCTTCTCCTCCACTAGCGCTTTCAACATCTCGATCTCTTGTTCCCCTTTTGATTTCCGCTTTTTCGATTGCTTTTCCGCTGCCTGAGCTTCGGTTATTGCGCCAGCTCTGTTGTCCCTAGCCTCTTTTTTCCCTTTTTCTGTCTCTTCGGCCTGTTTCACTCAACGCCTCCGCTCTGAGGGATTTGATGATTATTCCGATTTCAATATCTGCGTCAGTACATGGGCGGTGTATTCCACTACGGGAATAACCCTCGAGTAATTCATTCTCCTGGGACCGAGGATGCCCAAAATCCCCAGCGTCTGGTCAACAGTCCCATAAACAGCTGACACCAGGCTGCAGCCCTCCATCTCACTACATTCACTTTCGGACCCTATGGTGATCCGCACGCCCTCCCCCGTTAGACACTGATCCAACAGCGTGATCAGGATGCTCTTCTCCTCGAAAGCACGAAAAAGGCCCTTCATCTTATCTATACTTGCAAACTCCGGCTCATCGAGGATATTAATCTGCCCGTCAATGTATAGTTCTTTCTCCTCTTCGCTACCGAAGGCCCTGTGGCCCAGCTTGAGGGCCTGCTTCATCATGCGGTCATACGCAACCTTTTCCTTTCTCATCTCTTCGAGGATTTTTCCCCTGACCTGGGCTAGCGTCAATCCCTTCAGCATTTCGTTGAGATATCGGCTCATCCTATCCAGTTCATCTTGTGAGAGGTCATCGTCCATGTAGACAATTACGTGTTGTACGGCCCCCCCCGAGGTCACGAAAACGGCCAGTATTTGATTGGCGCCTAACCGAATGAATTGAATGTGTTTGAAAATGGTGGAGGCCATTTTCGGGGCCAAAACCACCCCCATATAATTGGATAAACCAGAGAGGATCCGAGAGGTTTCCCTCATTATTTCAGGGATATCGTATTTCGATATCCTGTATGTCCGCCGTATTTTTTCCCGTTCAATTTGGTTCAAGCTTCGAATATTCAGGATCTCATCGACATAAAGACGAAAGGCCTTATCCGTGGGAATCCTTCCGGCAGAAGTGTGGGGTTGCCAGAGGAATCCCAGTTCCTCCAAATCTGCCATCACGTTTCTCACGGTGGCGGGGCTCAATGGAATACCGTACCGTTTACAGATGGTCCTCGAACCAACAGGCTCGGCGCTCGAAATGTAATCCAGAACGATTAATTCGAGGATTTTTTTAAACCTCTCGTTTAAATCGCCTTCGTCGAGCCTCATTTTGCTTTGCCTTCAAAGCTACGAGAGGAAGGAGAAATATCCTTTTCCCCTTCGCCCAACTACAAAGTAATCACCCCGTATGGGATTGTCAAGGAGCGGGGATTCCGGAGTTTTCTCAATTTTCTCGAGAACAGCGTTGTACATGAGCGAATGGGAATTCGGGCAACAGACCACGAAGCACTGAAGCGAAGGGACAACGGTGTTCTCATTTACCTCGGTTTTTTAAAGTGATCATACCCCTTTTTCCTCGGCCTATATTCCCTGCCGTCTTCCAGGAATAACCGCAGGCCATGGGGATGATCGACGATTTCTCCAATAGGGGTGATCTGCAAGCCGGATTGGCCGAAGAGAGCCGTGAGCTTCTCTCCTTTTTTCTTCGGGGTATTGAGCAGTAATTCATAATCCTCCCCCCCGGAAATGGCCAAATCGATATCATTTGAGGTATATTGGGCGGCCATTCTCCTATAAGCTCCCGAGAGGGGAATCTGGGAGATCCAGATTTTCGCGCCTACGTGGTTCTCTTCGAGGATGTGGCCAAGGTCTGCAAGCAAACCATCGCTGATGTCGATCATGGCACTCGCAAGGTGGTTCTGGGCAATGATCCGGCCCTCGGCGATTCGCGGGGTAGGCGAAAGGTGTTTCTCGATGAGTTCGGCCAGTCCATTATTCTGGGATGAGATTTTGGGATCGCCCTTATGGGTTTTAAGAATTACCAATCCCAAGGCCGCATTTCCGAGGGTGCCGGTTACCATGATTTGATCGCCGACATTGGCGCCCTTACGATAAATGATCTCCCTTGGCTTTCCCCGGCCAAAGAGGGTGACATTGATGGTCAGCTTTCGGGCTAGAGATGTGTCTCCCCCGATTAACGACAGGGTATACTGATCCGCCACTTGCTGAACCCCGTGGAAGAGCTCCTCAAGCCAACGGAAGGGAATATGGGGAGGCACTCCCAAG
>CAYFXP010000121.1:0-5892 GCA_964346935.1 uncultured Syntrophobacterales bacterium | reverse complement strand
TGATCCTTTTGGTGAGGGTGTTTCACCTCCTTGCCCAGAAGTCCTGTTACTGTCAAATCCTCGATGGGCCTGACGATAGTTGCGCGGGAGTTCAGGGAGGAATCATCCTCAGCGAAGTGCACATCCTCCCCGATGGTTTCCTGGTACAGGATGAGCGCTTCCCCTATGAGGATTTCATCGCCGTCTCGGAGCACGGCTTCCTTAGTTCGGATACCGTTAAGAAAGGTGCCGTTATGGCTGTCGAGATCGACTATGGCCAGACCTTCCTTGGCCCGCTTGATCTGGGCATGTTTGCGGGAAACGATCTTGGATTCCAGGACCAGGTCGTTTTTCCTATCCCTTCCGATTTTGAAGGGGATCTTATTGATGGAGTAGGATTTCCCCTCTCCCCTTATATTCATAAGGATGAGGTTTGACATGGCCCGCGGTGATTTTAGGCAATTCCAATCGGATTGCCATCCCTTTCTAGCATAAGATCTCGAAGAGATCAAACCTTATTTTAACGGGTCCATCCATATCAGCTTAAACCGAACCTTTTGCCCTCCTCAGCGGCTTCATCGCAGGGGCCTTAGCCGAAATCACCCTACAGGTTAAGCATCTCCTCGGGGATGAGTCCCCCCAGATGGGGAAAAGAGTCCCTCATATGGGGAAAATGCATAGCCGAAGTGAATTGATCGGGGAAATCATTACAGAGGGTCAACTCGACGTAGTTAATTCCACTTGCGATCTCGTTGGCTTCCCTCCTCTTTTCCCTGTTGAGGAGGGCGATTCGAGCACCGTCTCCAGCCGCATTTCCGACCGCGGTGATTTCCCGGGGATCACAATCGGGAAATAAGCCCAAAACCATGGCCTTTTCGGGATCGATATAGTTTCCGAATGCCCCCGCAAGGATGACTCGGTCGATCTCCTTAAGCCCCAGAATACCCATCATCACCTTGGCCCCAGCGTACAAAGCCCCCTTGGCCAGCTGGACCTGCCTGATATCTTCGGAGGTAATGGTTATATCCCTTCCGATGGCCGTTTCGCTGGCTCTGGCTATCACGAATTCATGCCCTTTCTCGGCCTTGTTAACGCGGCTTGTTGGAGCGGTCCCCAGGAGCCGTCCGCTCTTGTCAACGATATCTGTCCTGAACATCTCCGCTACCGCGTCGATAATGCCGGAACCACAGATGCCCCTCGCCCGAATCTCTTCGGGCTTGCATTCTTCGCTCCACCCATCAGCCCCTATCACCTTGAAACTCACCTCGTGGTTCTCGGGGCTTATGCGGACCCTCTCTATGGCCCCGGGGGCGGCGCGCATTCCGAATGCTATGTGGGCTCCTTCAAATGCAGGCCCCGTAGCGCACGAGGCGGAGTAGAGCCCTTTCCTATTCCCCATCACCAACTCCCCGTTGGTTCCGATGTCTATGATCAAGGTCTGCTCGTCCGCACGGTGAGGCTGCTGGGCCAATATGACTCCAACGTTATCGGCCCCCACAAAACCCGCCTCAATGGGGAGCACGTGGACATTCCCACAGGGATGGATTTTGAGCCCCAAATCCCTCGCCTTAACATCAATCGATCGTTGAAGGGCCGGGCAAAAGGGCGATTTTCCCAAGGATTCTGGGTTGATCTCCAGGAAGAAGTTATGCATGGCCGTGTTCCCGACGATGGTCATCTCGTAGACTTCATCCGAGGATGCGCCAATTCCCTTGGTCGTGTTATCGATTATTTGGTTGATAGCTCGAATGATCTCTTCGTGCATCCTCTTCAAGCCCTCACCTGGATGGTTCATGGCGTAGGTGATTCTGGCCATGACATCCTCCCCGAAGGAGATCTGGGGGTTCACGAGGGAGTCCGTGGTCAAGACCTCCCCAATCCCGAGGTCACAGAGGTAGCCGGCTACGGTGGTCGTCCCAATATCGAGAGCGATACCGTAAAGGGATTTGAAATTCAGGGGCCTGATGTCGATAATTTCTTCATCCATCCAGATGACGATGTTCACCTTCCATTGGGCAACTCTGAGTTTGTCTCCTAACGTCATCAATGCGGGATAATCAATGCCAAGGCCTTTTAGGCCATACCGCTTTTCCAACCCGTGCCTTATTCTTTCCAGATCGGCCTTGGGGTCGGAAAGGGATGGTGGCGCTAGCTGAAGATCATAACCCTTCACCGCTGGGTTGATCTCGATTCCCATATCCCTTGGTGCCTTGCAGATCACTTGTCTTCCACTGCGGCTCTCCTGGGGAACATAAATTATTACATCGCCCTGAATTTGGGCCGCGCAGGCCAACCTATATCCGAGGCGTTGGTCCTCGGCATCGATGAATTTCCCTTCCTCGGAGGTGAGGGGGGAAAGGTGGTTTGTCGCCGAATGAATCCCATTCTTTGGATATGGACCCTCCTCTATCTTGACACGACATTTCCCACAGCTTTGCCTTCCTCCGCAGATGGATTCGATATCCACCCCAAGGTCCCGGGCGGCTTCCAGCAGTTTTTTCCCTTGATTGACGTATCCCCTCCTCCCGGAGGGCTGGAAGATAACCTTATACTTCACCGAGCATGCTCCTATTGGTAGGGATCTATGGAAGGGATATACAAAATTGGGAAAGTTTTGTCAAAGAGCTCTACTAATAATAGGCTTGACAATCCATAAGAGGCCTGATAAAAAGACAACATATGTTGACCAAAAGGGGGAAAACGAGGCTAACGGCGCGGCAGCGCCAGGTTTTATCCTATCTTGTTCGATTTCTTAAGGAGAGGGGATATCCCCCTACCGTGAGGGAAATCGCCCGCCATTTCGGATTGAAAGGCCCTAGGAGCCCGAAGAAGAGGCTGGACGCCTTGGAAAAGAAGGGATATATCAGGAGGAGGCCCGGAAAATCTCGAGCAATTGAGGTGACGGGGATTTTTTCCTCCGGGTCCTACAGATTGGTCCCCTTAGTGGGGAAAGTGAGGGCGGGACATCCCTCCTTGGCTTTCGAGGATTTTGAGGGAGAGATTGTCCTCGATCGGTCTTTGGCCGGAAGTGATGAGACCTTCTTTCTGAGGGTAAAAGGGGATAGCATGATCGGGGAAGGGATTAAAGACGGGGATTTGGCCTTGGTCTCCCCCCAGCCCTTGGTGGAGAGCGGGGAGATTGCCGTGGTCTTGATCGACCATGAGGCAACCGTCAAGAGGGTCTATAGAGATGGAGAGTCTCTTCGGCTCCAGCCCGCCAATCCGACCATGGAACCCGTTGTCATGGCGAGGGGAGAGGAGAGGGTGACCATCGTGGGAAAAGTCGTCGGAATATTTAGGAAAATAATGTGAAATAGGGAATGGGGATTCATCCGGTTAGGGAGAGGATTAAGGTGATGGATGAACCCAGGGTCATCCTCCACGTCGATATGGATGCCTTCTTCGCCTCGGTGGAACAACACAGAGAACCCCGGCTGAAGGGAAGGCCGGTGGTTGTGTGCGGAAAGTTCCCCAGGACTGTCGTGGCCTCGGCTTCATACGAGGCCCGCGCCTTTGGAATCCATGCCAACATGCCCATTGGCGAAGCCCGGAGGAGGTGTCCCGAACTTCTGAGTGTTGAGGGGGATTTAGGACGATATGTAAATGCTTCCATCAGGGTTATGAGTATCCTGAGGGAGTATTCTCCGCATATTGAGGTTGCATCAATCGATGAGGCCTTTCTTGATATGACCAATTGCGGCTTGCTATTCCCCTCCCCTGAGGCGGCCGTAGCGACCATTAAGGAACACATTTTCGAGGGATTGGGATTGACCTGTTCGGTCGGCGTTGGGCCCAATAAATTGGTTGCCAAATTGGCCAGTTCCCAGGGGAAGCCGGGGGGGTTGGTGGTCATTCCCGCCAGTGAAGTCCCCCATTTTCTGGACAACCTCCCTATTGGGGGGTTGGGGGGAATTGGTCCAGAAAGGGAAAAGGCCCTTCGCTCCCTTGGGATAAGGTCGTGCGGTGACCTGGGGAGGTTTCCGGCCAAACTCCTCACGGAGAGGCTTGGATCCTTGGGGGAGAGGCTTCACCACATGGGATTGGGGATCGATGGAACCCCCGTGATTCCGCTGGGCAAGGAGCCCGATCCCAAGTCATTCGGGCATTTCGTTACCTTGCCCGAGGATACCGATGATTCGGTGCTCATCTCGGGCTTCCTGCTCAGGCTCTGCGAACAGGTTGGAAGGAGGTTGAGGAGGAGCGGTTTCCGAGGGGGAAGGGTTACCCTAAGGGTCCGTTTTTCCGATTTCTCAACCCTAACCCGGCAAAAGGCCGTCCTTGAACCGCTCACGGAGGGAAAGGAAATCTACCGGCTTGCCTTGAGGATATGGGGCTCCATCGGGGAAAAGAGGCCCGTGAGGCTTTTGGGAGTCACGGTCTCCAACCTCCAACGGCCCTCCAACCAGTTACCCCTCTTTTCAAGGGCAAATAAATGGGCGGCCCTCCGGGGAGCCATTGATCGGGTGAACGACAAATATGGGGATTTTACCCTTACCTGGGGGTCCCTCCATCAATCCCCCAGGTGAGGCCCTCTGCTCCTTTTTGGAATTAAACTCTTACTTCCTTCTCCAATCCGAGGACCGGGCGCATACCACCTTGGGACTTATTTTCAGACATTTTTGAGAAAGACCATTTGGGCGTAAAGGTGATCACTTCAACGATTTCAACGAACCCCGAGAGAAATTCAGCCCAAATTTGGATGAAATATTTTCAAAGGGTTGTGAAAAAATTATCCAGATTTGATCCGATTTAACAGCAAACATACCAGAATTTATGGTAATTTCGGTCAAATATGGATACAAAATTGATTGGCATAAAATGTGCTTATCTTGTTAGAATTAGAACGCCTTTTTCGTCCCGGTACATTTTTTGAGATCAAGTTCAAATAGGCGAGGAGACGGTTCATGAGTTTAAAATCTATTCTCATTCTTCCCCTTTTTATTATTTGGTTGCCTTGTATTGCGTATTGTCAAACCATTCATAAGTGGGTGGATGACCAAGGCAATGTACATTTCTCAACCCAATATGATAGCATCCCTCCAAAATATAGAGACCAGGTTGAGAAGCCGGAAAGTGCTGAGGAGACTGATACGACTGGAGAAACTCAACGGGAAAAGGAGGAGCTTAGTTCCCCCGTGATATCTCCTGTGGAGGAAAGACAAGAGGTTCAAGCTGCCCCGCCCTTATCCCAACAGGAAGAAATATTGGACGAATCAGAAAAACAAACTCGGCCAAAAGTGGAATTCGAGGGCCGCTATTGGATTACTGATTTGGCTGCCAAGGGTAAAGTTACTGAATTTGACATCGGCACGGAAATTGATTTCCAGGATGACCTTGGTCTAAAAGACGAGAACTTTCCAGATCTCCGGTTTACTTGGTATACGGGGCCCAAGAGCAAGCTGAGACTTGCTTATACGCAAGTAGCGTATCGTGGTGACAAGAATATAGAACGGACAATAGAGTTTGGCGGAGAGACCTATACCGTGGGCACCCGTGTCAAAACAGACCTTGATGTATACTATCTCAGGCTTGGATGGGCGTGGCAGTTTATCGATATCGCCAACGGCAAGGTGAAATTCGGAACGCTCCTCGAGGCAAAGGGATTCTTAGTGGATATAGCTCTTGATGCACCAAATCTGGTCCCCCGCATTAGAGAGTCGGAGGAGTTTGTCGGCGCACTACCCACGATCGGCGCCGTCCTCGATATTAATCCGCATAGGATAGTAAACGTATTTGCCGAAGTATCTGGCATATACGCCGGCAAGTATGGGTATTTCCTTGATGGAGAGGTAGGCGTAAAAGTAGTACCCATAAAGAATCTCAGCGTGCTGGCTGGCTACAGAATCTTGGGCCTTAAGGCCGAAGATGACCCAGACTTTGCAAAGCTGAGGATTTCAGGGCCATTTGTAGGAG
>CAYFXP010000120.1:0-26921 GCA_964346935.1 uncultured Syntrophobacterales bacterium | reverse complement strand
GGGGGATTGGACACGTCCCCCAGGGACGCCATATCTTCCCCACCCTCTCGGTCCTCGATAACCTCATAGTGGGGGCGTATATAAGGAAGAATGCAATGGGAGAGATAGAAGGAGATTTGGAGTGGATTTATGAGCTTTTTCCCATATTGAAAGCGAGAAAAGACCAGAGGGCGGGAACACTCAGTGGCGGTGAACAGCAAATGCTGGCCATAGGCAGGGCCTCGATGGGAAAACCCAAGCTGCTCATGTTGGATGAACCCTCCATGGGTTTGGCCCCTCGTTTTACCGACGAGATCTTTACCGCATTCAGAGAGATGAACAAGAGGGGCTTAACCCTCTTCATTGTTGAACAAGAGATTCATCGTTCACTTGCCATCTCCCATCGCGCATACCTGCTCCATCACGGTCGCCTGATGAAAGGGGGACCCTCATCGGTTCTCATGGAGAGCGATGAGGTAAAGGCCGTGTGTTTAGGGGAGTACGTGGGCAAATATGCGAAGCCGGGGATTTATAGATAGCACCTTAATAGTGGCACATAATTCGCACAGAGATTAAATCCTAATTACAAAGCACTAAATCTTAAACAAATTCGAAATCCAAATGCTCAAAACATTTTGGATTTTGACATTTGGATTACTTTGAAAATAGATTTCATTTTCATCGTTCGAGGGGGACGTAGCCGTCATGTAAAATTGGTTTAGAGTCTAGAAATGAGGATTTGGAATTTTTCCTTATCCTCTCCTGATGGCCTCAGTCAGGTAGTCAAACCATTTCCTCTGGAGGGCAATCCTCCTTCTGGGAATGAGGGCAATGGGAGCGAACCTCAAGGTGAAGGACCTTTCGGCCTGATCTCGAAAGGCCAGGTTGAAGAGAACGGTATCCGACCCATAATAGTTGTCCCGGGTGAGAAAGATCCGCTCCATTTTGGAAAGGGGGATCTTTACATCGATCTCTTCACCGCCCTTTCCCTCGGGTACCTTAAAGAACAACACATCCCCTTTGACCCATAAGCGGCCCTTCCTCCTTGTTCCCCTAGCGGGAAGTCCTCCATAGTAGTAAGCTCGACAGGGCTTGAGAGACATCTCTAATAAACTAGTTTACCGCTGATTCTCTCCCTTATCAATAACGTATGAAGCCGGAGTTTCCGGACTTTCAGACCATGTTTTTTGTAATCCCTTGATAATCTTTCCTTTTCCGACCCTTGCAGGAGAACACCACCGTCCCTTCGCTCCAATGCTGACTTGTCTGTTGACCGAATTCCCTTTCGCTTATTGAAAATAATTTTGGACCATTCTAAAGTTCGCTTCACTGCAAATCTAAAACTCGGCCTCTGGGCTCAAACATTAGATTTGCGACCTTTTCGCTTCGCTAAGAATGGTGAGCCAAAATTCTTTAATGTTCGCTCCGGGGAACCCGGCCAACGACCGGTTCCAGAATTGCACCCTGCTCACCATCGAAGGGTGCCCCACTGCTCCCGCGAGTCGCTCATGAACACTGGTGTTCTCCTTAGACCCCGGAAACTCCGTTTACGAAACGGGAAAGCTCCCCGCCTTGAATCCCTCACAAGGGATCAACCAACCCAGCTCTTTTTACTCCGAGGAGATTCCCTTGCCATCCGTCATCGCGGTTCCCGAATGCACGTCTCCCTTCCTCGCCGTAGCCATGTCACCGGTCAATCCCTTCCGCCGTGAGAAGTACCACGTGCAAAATCCGATCACCATTCCACCTATATCTGTCCATAAACCAGGCGCCAGAATCATAATCCCCGCGACAATGAGGACCAATCTACTGGCCATCCCTAGAGCTGCATTCAAGTATCCTATGAACCCCGCTGAGAGGAGAACAAGGGCCAAGGCGGCTCGAGTTAGGCTCACCATCACCGCCGACGGAGAACCAATGAGGACCAAACTGGGTTCAAGGGCGAAAAGAAAGGGAAGGAGAAAGGCCGCAAAACTGAGCCTCAGGCCGAACTTCGCAGTCTCAACCCAGTCAGCCTCCGCCATCCCGGCAGCGATGAAGACGGCCCCACATATGGGCGGCGTGACTGCTGAGAGGATGGCAAGATAAAATACGAACAGGTGGGCCGCCAGGGGAGGCACCCCCAGTTCGATGAGCACGGGCCCTCCCACGACGACTGCAACGATGTAAGCTGCCGTTGTAGGAACCTCCATCCCAAGGATGATGCTGGTCATCCCGGTGAGTAACAGGGCAAGGAAAACGCTATTTCCACTGAAGGTCAGGATGTGGGAACTCACCTTCACCCCCAGGCCGGTGAACGCAATTATCGCAATGATTATCTGGGCGCTGGCACAAATGCTAGCTATGAGTGCTGCCTGGCGCGCACCTTGTTGGACCGCTCTCTTCATTCTCCTGAGCACATGACGGGTATCGAGCTCCCAGTTTTCGTCGAGAAATGCAAGGGGAAACGTGCTCAAAATAGCCCAGAAGGCGGCGTATTGGGGTGTGAAGCCCGAAAACAACCAGTAGGCCAGCACGAGAAAAGGTACCAAGAAAAAACCACTCACCCTGAAAGTCTCTCCCCATGCTGGGATTTCTTGCGGCGACATTTCACGATAACCCTCCCTCCGGGCGGAAAAATGGATCCCCATCCCCACGGCGAAGAAGTAAAGCACCGCTGGCAGGGTGGCACTGAGGGCAATCGTAAGGTAAGGTGTCCCTATCAGCTCAGCCATAATGAAAGCACCAGCCCCCATAACCGGGGGCATGATTTGTCCTCCGGTGCTGGCGACGGCTTCCACCGCGGCAGCAAGAGCAGGCCTATACCCCAACCGTTTCATCATGGGAATGGTGAAGGCTCCGGTAGAGGCCACGTTAGCGCTGGCACTTCCCGAAACGGATCCAAAGAGGGCGCTGGAAATAGTGGCAACCTTGGCCGGGCCTCCGGTGTAACGCCCCGCCAAACGGAGGGAGATCTTCATGAACCCCGTACCTCCCCCGGTATGAACGATAAAGGCACCCAGAAAAACGAAGATGGCGATGATGTTAGCACTGACCCCGAGAAGCTGTCCCCAAATTCCCCCCGTCGTGAGATAGAACATGCTCCCCAGCGTTGTCAGGGTGTATTGCGGGTGGCCAAATTGCCCTGGGACGAGATGGCCGAAGATGGCGTAAAGCAGGAACAGCAATGCGATGATGGGTAGCGCAGGGCGGACCATTCTCCTGGCCGCCTCCAGGACAACGATCACCAAAAGCAGACCCATCCAGACTTGCAGCGGACCTGAGGCAGCACCATACTGTTCAATAATGGAGTGATAGTGGATGAATACGTACAAACAGAACCCAACACCTAGCGACGTAAGAATAATATCCAAGGCCCAACGGATTCGACTTCGCCTCTTGCCCTCGCCCAGGAAAATCAAGATCAGGGCCAATGAAAGATGGATCGCCCGTTCCCTCATATTGGGCATAAAAGCATAGACGGGCAACACGATCTGGTAAATGACGAAGGCGATGGAAACCGCCAATAAAAATTTCTGGACCGCTCGCGAGAACAATGGATCTTTCCCTTCAATGAATTCAAAGGGAAAGGGGTCCCCTCGGGCCGAGGGAAGACCCCTTTCCCCCTATGATACAACTTTTCACGACTACTTCAGTACATCGGAAACCTTGAAACCGACTTCGCTATAATACCGTAAAGCTCCAGGATGTATTTTGGCGACCAACTGGTTGAGGCCCTCCATCTTCACGGATTTCATGGCTGGGTGCGACTTCTCCCATACTTCCCGATTATCCCAGAAGGACTTCGTGATCCTGTAGGCCACCTCATCAGGGAGATCCGTCGTTGTATAGGTACCCACAAGAAGGCTCATGGTCTTGACATCGTACTCGACCCCCTTGTACGTGCCAGCCGGAATAACATACCGGGCGAATTTCTTCGAGACCTTTTGGTAGTCGGCATCCTCAAGCTCGAGGAGTCGGATTGCCGTGGTGGCGGCAATTTCCGAAACCAGCCCTGCCGGAGCGGAACTAGCAGTGGAAAAACCGACAGCCCTCCGATTCTTAACTGCTTGTACCCCTTCGCTGAGATCAACCGCCGGCAGCTCGACTTTATCCTTAATGCCGATGGCCTCTAAGACCTGGATGGTAAACCGCGCGCCCGCGCTCCCCGCACCCCCGGGAATGAACCTCTTACCAACCAAGTCCTTCAAAGTCTTCACCCCGCTGTCTTTCCGGACGACCCAGTGCATAACGATTCCAGGAATCGGCCAAAGTGAACGGATCTTCTCGTAACCCCCTTCTTTGAATTTCCCCTTTGCCCCTAGAGCCGACGCTATCAAAACCGGAGGCGAAGTGAACAGGAAGTTCTTGCGGGTGCGACTCTCCTTCACGTTGACCATAGAACCCGGGCTGTCCTCCACCGTAACTTCCACTTCTGGAGCCCCCGCCATGATGGCATTAGCCTGCCCCACGGCGAAGGCGTAATAGGTAGAAGCCTGCCGTGCGCTCTTCAATACCAGGCGCGTCTCAGCCATCGCCAAAGGAAGAAGGGCAAGCAAACCAAAAAGAATTGAAATAAGGAGAGTTCTCTGGATCCTTTTCATATAATACTCCTCCTTTCCCCCTGTTTTTCCGTCCGGTCTTTTCTTTATTGTTCGCACCATATAGACTTTTACAATTCCGCTGGACATTCCGAGCTGAATCGCACAGGGATTGTCTAAAATAGCACTTTGCCAAAGACACGTCAATCGTTTTGCGGGCGGGGACATGGCGGCAGACAATTCGGCCCCAATGAAGTGTTTCCCTGACTCGTCATATTTGCAGGAGAGGCAGATATATGAGGAGAGAAGTCGTTAATTACCGTAAATTATTTGATTATGGTATAATAATATTTTAATACGATTGGCCCCGCGAACCACGGGTAATATAGGGAAATCCGATGGGAGAAGACATTATCCGGTTGACGAAACAAGCCAAGGCGGCGGGCTGAGCCGCGAAGATCGGTCCGGGGGACCTGGACCAGATCCTGCGCGAGCTTCCAGTAATCAGCCATCCGGATCTGCTGGTGGGCATTGATAGTCTGGACGATGCGGGGGTGTATCGATTGTCGGATGATGTCGCCCTCGTCCAGACCATCGACTTCTTCACGCCCATCGTTGACGACCCCTTCAGCTTCGGGCAGATTGCCGCCGCCAATGCCCTAAGCGATGTCTATGCCATGGGGGCTAAGCCCCTGACGGCCATGAACATGGTCGCCTTTCCCATTAATAACATCGATCGGAATATCCTTAAGGAAATCCTTAGGGGTGGCCTCTCGAAGGTCCAGGAATCTGGGGCGCTTTTGGTTGGGGGCCACAGCCTCGACGATAGCGATATTAAGTACGGCCTCTCGGTCACGGGGATCGTACACCCCAATAAGATACTCACCAATGCCAATGCCCGGCCGGGGGATCGGCTGGTCTTGACCAAACCGCTGGGAACGGGGATCATCGCGACCGCCCTCAAGAGAGGGGTGGCCTCCGAGGCAGCATTGGCGAAAATCACCGAAAGCATGACGACCCTCAACCGCGTGGCCTCAGAGGTGATGATGGAAATCGGCGTGAACGCCTGTACCGATATCACGGGTTTCGGTTTCTTGGGCCACGTTTTGGAGATGGCCATGGCCAGCAATGTGGGCATCGCCATCACATCAAATTCCGCCCCCATCTTCCCCGAGGCCGAGGAGTATGCCTCCATGGGCATGGTGCCCGGCGGAACTGGAAGGAACCGAGAGTTCACCTCGTGCAGGATCGAACTTGCTGGAACGATCCCCGACGCGATAATGGATATCCTTTACGATGCCCAGACTTCCGGGGGCCTCCTGATCTCCGTAGAGGGGAAAAAGGCCCAACGGCTCGTAAACCGGCTCCATTCCAAAGGCGTGCGAGAGGCGGCCATGGTTGGCGAGGTGCGCACGGATCCAAAGGGAAGAGTTGTGCTGGTTTGAGGATTCCCCCCATCTCAACGTTAAGATGGACCTCCACTAGCTATCCGGGCTCCTCCGCTTCGGCGGTTTCAATCTCGCCCTGACCGCCTACAATTTCGGCCCCCGCTTCGTTCGTAAGCGTTTGAAAACCAGGGAAAAACTGCCGTTGGCATGCAGTAGGAAAGTCCTAAAGGCCTACCGGGAGTTCTCCCACCCTCCAGTGTGGACTTAACCCGTGCCCGTTGACGAAAAATCCTGGCAAGGGGTACTTTAATGTGGTAGGCTAATCCTGAGACAGCGCTATCGTTGAATATCTAGGAAGACGGATCTATGGGAAATACGCCTCCTTATATCCAATTGCATGAGAAGAAAGAGCTGGAGGAAAGGATTCACTCCCTCAATGAAATCCTCTCCCACTGCAGTCTTTGCCCTCGACGATGCGAGGTCAACCGAATTCAAGGAGAGCTGGGCTATTGCATGGCGGGAGGCGAGCTGATGATCTCGAGCGTGTTTCCCCATTTTGGGGAGGAGGCGCCCTTGGTGGGACATCGCGGCTCGGGAACTATCTTTCTCACCCACTGCAATCTCCGCTGCCTCTTCTGCCAGAATTATGACATCAGCCACCTGGGCAGAGGAGAGAGGGCCTCTTCCTCCCAAATGGCGAGCTACATGGTGAGGCTCCAGGAATTGGGATGCCACAACATCAACTTCGTCACTCCCACCCACTACACCTCGCAAATCGTGGCCTCCCTCCCCGAGGCCATCGAGCTCGGTTTGAGGCTTCCCCTGGTCTACAATTGCTCGGGATACGAATCCCTCGAGGTAATCAAGCTCCTGGACGGGATCATCGACATCTACATGCCCGATGCCAAGTACGCGCGGGAGGAACCGGCGAAACGGTTCTCCAATGCCCGGGACTACCCCCACGTCCTAAAGGAGGTGCTCAAGGAGATGTACCGCCAAGTGGGGGATCTCCAAATAGACGAAAATGGGATCGCGGAAAGGGGTCTTCTGATCAGGCACCTGGTTATGCCAGGGAATTTGGCCGGTACCGATGACCTCATGAAGTTCATCGCCGAGGAGATCTCCCCCGATTCCTACGTCAATGTCATGCAGCAGTATCGGCCCGAGTACAAGAGCTATGATTACCCCGAACTCAGCCGCCGCATCAGCTACGGGGAGTATATGGACGCCGTTAAGGTGGCCAGGCGCCTGGGCCTGCATAGGGGTTTCTAATTGAAAGTCGAGGGACTTCGGCGAGAGGTCGAGAGGCTGAAGGAGGAACTGGAAGCCCTTCGCCACGAACTCCTTGCCCTCAGGAAAAACCTTCCGGTTGACGTCCCCATAAAGAACCTCCTTAAGGAGCGAGGGCTCAGGGTCTTCCGACAAAATCCCGTTGAAAAACTGCTCATCCCGTCGCACGTTACCCCTGGAATGAAGACCCGGTTCTACGAATTGTTAAAGCGGTACTCATTCAGGCTCTTCCTCAGGGATATGACGAAGAAGGGCCAAGGCTTTCGAATTGCGGATTTAGTGCGGTACGTCTCTCCGGAGGTTGCCGAGCAATACGTCCAGTTTCTGTTTTCCGCCGGAACCATAGAAAAAAAGGACAAGCGTGCATTCCGAATTCGAAACGACTCCATCACTAGTTTCGGCCCCACCCTCGAATGGTTCGTGGCCGAGATGTTTAAGAGGGAATTTGCCTCCCCGGCGATATACGGGGTTCACTTCAAGAACACCAGATCAGGGGGGGACTTCGACATCATTGCCAGGTGGGGAAGAAGGCTGGTCTATGTGGAGGTCAAGTCCTCCCCCCCAAGGGGAATCGAGATCAATGAGGTCAGCACCTTCTTTTCCCGCATCGATGACCTGATACCGGATGTCGCCCTGTTCTTCAACGATACCCAGTTGAGGATGAAGGACAAGCTGGTGGTCCTCTTCCAGGAGGAACTCGAGACCCGGTTCGGTCCCCAGGCCTCGCAGACCCATACCGTCGTGAGGCTCGTCGACGAGCTCTTTCACGTCCATGACCGTATCTTTATCGTAAACAGCAGAAAGGACGTGGTCCATAACTTCGGAACGTGTCTGAATCACTTCCTTCGAGAGAGAATTTAGAGATCTTTGAAAAAGGAGCTCTGAGCGCAACTTAAACCCCATGGAACGATGGAATCTTGGAATATTGGGTATCAAAACGAAAAAGCATTATTCTTGCCCAAGGAGCACTCCGTTTGAGGATCGGTTCGCTGAGGCACAAGGCAAAGGATTTTCGGCCTTAAGCCTCAAGTCCGCCGCGCGCGGACGGTCCTCTAACCTCTATCCCGGCAATATGTACGCGTGAACCCCATCGTTCCAGTATTCCATTCTTCCAATATTCTAGCTGGTGAGCGTTGATGAAGAATAAGGAGATCTCCGGGCTATTCGAGAAGATGGCCGACCTCATGGAATTTAAGGGCGAAAATCCCTTTAAGGTCAGCGCGTATAGAAAGGCGGCCAGGATCATCGGCGACCTGACGCGGGACATCGAGGAAATCTCTCGGAACGAGGAGCTGAGGACCATTCCCGGCGTTGGAGAGGGGATAGCGCAAAAAATCTCGGAGTACCTGGGAACCGGAAGGATGGCCGTTTACGACGAACTCCGTGAGGGTATCTCCGATGAACTCATGGGCCTCATGAACATCCCCGGCATGGGACCGAAGACCCTCTCCCTCATCCATAAGGAGGTGAGAATCAAGGACATGGCCGACCTCAGGCGAGCCCTCGATGATGGATCGCTGATCGGATTGCCGGGCATGGGGGAGAAGAAGGTAGAAAACATCAGGAGGGGAATCGAGCTCCTCGCCCAAAGCCGGGGTCGAATGAACCTAGGCATTGCCTTTCCCCTAGCTACCAGGGTTGTCGAATCGATGAAGAGGGCAACGGGACTCACAAAGATCGAGGTTGCTGGTTCATTGAGGAGGATGAAGGAAGACATTGGGGATATCGATATCCTGGCCACGGGATCCGAGGGAAAAAAGATCATCGCCGTCTTTACGGGCCTTCCCGAGGTGAGAGAGATCCTCGCCTCGGGGGACACCAAGGGAAGCGTAATCGTGGAAGGGGGAACTCAGATCGATCTCAGGGTTGTGGAGGAGAACTGTTACGGCTCTGCCCTCCAATACTTTACGGGATCTAAACCCCACAACATTTACCTCAGGTCCATTGCCAGGGCTCGGGACCTCAAGATCAACGAATACGGTATATTTAGAAAGGATAAGAGGATCGGAGGGGGAGAGGAATCCGAGGTATATTCCGCCCTCGGGTTGATATGGATTCCCCCCGAGCTCCGGGAGGATCGGGGCGAGATCGAGGCAGCGCAGAGGGGAAACCTCCCAAACCTCCTTGAGAAATCCGACATCAAAGGGGACCTTCACGTCCACTCCAACTGGAGCGATGGGTCAGCCGCCCTGGAAGAGATTGCCCAATGGGGAAAGTTAAAGGGATACCAATACGTCGCCATCTGCGATCACTCCAAATCACTAAAGATCGCCAGAGGGTTAGCCGAGGATAGGCTTCTCCGACAGATGGACGAGATCGACCGCATCAACGAGCACCTGCATGGATTGCGGCTCCTCAAGGCAACGGAGGTGGATATTTTGGCCGACGGCAATCTCGACCTCTCCAACGAGGTCTTGAGCCGTCTCGATATCGTCATCGCCGCTATTCATACCGGATTCAAGCAACCCCAGGAGAAAATTACCAAGAGGATCTTACTGGCCATGGAGAATCCCCACGTCGACATTATCGCCCATCCCACGGGAAGGCTCCTCGGCAGCAGGGAGCCCTATGAGGTCGACCTTGATCGGGTGATAGAGATGGCGCTCCAAACCCATACCGCCCTTGAAATCAATGCCTATCATGAACGATTGGACCTCACCGATATTCAGTGCATGAGGGCGAAGGGGCAGGGGGTGAAGATCTGCATCGGTACCGATGCGCACCACCCTGAGCAGATGTGGATGATGGACCTTGGGGTTGCCGTTGCCCGGAGGGGGTGGCTGGAAAAGAATGATGTCCTCAATTGCCTACCTGCCCATCAGCTCATCAAATGGTGCGGGAAAGCCTGAACACATCCCGAGCATGAGCGCTGATGAATTAGCCCTGCAAGGCCAGTTGAAGGATATCCTTTAGCCCCCCGGGGGCTTGGGTGAAGGGAACCGGGGTGAAGCAGAGAATGAAGAGGGAAAAAACAAGCCCCCCCAGGATCTTTCTCCTTATATCTAAGGGAGTAATATCGTCCAGGGGCGGGGGATGCCGAAACCCAAAGAGGAGCACCAAGACAATCATCAAGGTCCACCCAACGTAGAAGAAGAAGCTGATCCCCATCCAGACCGTTACCGTCAAACCGAATACGATTTTGCTCTTCCTGCCGAACAGGGCGTAGGCGATATGGCCACCGTCCAATTGACCCACCGGAAGCAGATTTAGTGCGGTGACGAATAACCCTACCCAGCCGGCGTAAGCAACGGGATGAAGACATAAGTCGTAGCCCTTCGGCAAATTGCCGAGGACGGCCTTCTCGACGAGGACGAAGAGCAATGAGTCCCCGAGGTGAATGAAATGATCCTGAGTTTGGGCTAGAGGAACTGTTTTGGAGAAGAGCAGTCCGACGATGATGGCGGGAAGGGTAATGAACAACCCCATGAGAGGCCCCGCCACCCCGATATCGAATAAGGCCTTTCGGGAGCTCATCCTCCCCTTCATCTTGATGATGGCACCGAAGGTTCCGAAGGGAGGAACGGGAACGGGCAAGAAGTAGGGAAGGGATGCAGGCATCCCGTGCCTCCTGCTCATGACGAAGTGACCCATCTCATGGGCAAGGAGGATGGAGATCAAGGACAGGGAATACCAACCCCCCCCGATGAGGTACGTCGAACAAACCGTCAGGGCGAAGAGCAGGACGTTCAACGACTTTCCCCTCATCTTGGCCCCTCATCTCCTCTTTTTCTTGTGTCGAGTCTTGTCCAAAAGCTTCTTATGTTTATGCTTCCGAATCTTTTTCCTTCTCTTTTTGACCACACTCCCCATTGGCAATCCTTCCCAAACGTCTCAATTCGTTCACCCGGGAACGACCCAATCCGTTCTCCCTCCCAGGACAAGTTCACTCGGTTGCAATGCCAAGTTGATGGGCATCAATCCACGATAACGTTGGTTTGGGTTCTCAGGACCCCGGATATATTCTGAATCTTGCTCACGATAAAATCTCCCAGCATGTTGACGTCGGAGGCCTCAACAAGGGCAATCACGTCATACGGACCCGTGGTGGCATTAGATCGCTGAACACCTGAGATTCGCCCCACCTCTTCAGCGACTGCCCTTGCAGCCCCCGCCGTGCATTCTATAAAGACATAGGCTGATATGGGCATATCAAATCCCCCTTTTTCCCCCTGGAAGTCGGCGGAACCAAAAGGGCCCCCCGTATCACCTATTTCCCCCCCGATTTACCGCGCACCAGCAGCAACAGGGCAAACGTAATCGCGAAAAGAAGGCATGTATCGGTAAATCTCAAATAGGCGTTGGGGGTGAGCCCGGCTACCAAAGTTCCCGCCAATCTGCCTATAACCCCGATGATGACGCTGATAATGGCTACAACAGTGGCAATGAGCATGAGGACCTGCATTAATCTCTGCACCAATTCTTCACCTCCCTTCCCCGGAGCTAAGGTGTGAGGCTATTTCACCACCTTGAGCTCCTTATTTCCCATCGACTCCAGGGTTTGATGGAGCAATCCCTCGACATCCCTCCTCAGATCCCCCTGCTCCCCAACCTGATAAATGGCGCATTTGGCCGATTCAATCCATTCGTGCTGGAGGAATCTCCCCATCGCTTCCTGAAGTCTGTCGCTTCCCAATTCCTCGCTATGGACAATGGACATACGGATCTCGTCGTCCGCATATTTCTCGAAGATACCTCCCTCCCCAACTCGGATACCCCTTTCACAAATTTTTCCTATTGACGCCTTATCCCCCTTCAGGAAGACTACCGAGATGGACCGGTAGCCTCCCTCCTTTGCGTTCAGCAATTTCAGCGCCCCGTTGAACTTGAGGTTTTTGTCCCGATCACGGAAGGGGTGATGGGGTTTCCCCACCTCCTGTTGTGACTGCCTCTTGAGCCTCTCAATAGCCCTGAGGTTAAACTCGAAACTGGAATAGTGATTCTTGAAGGCAAACCCCAATTCATCGATCTTCTTGTCCCTCAACGGGTTCTTCTTAGCAGCTCGTCTATATCTTCCCCTCAGCAACTGCTGGACAGCCCTGATCTCCGCAAATCGGTCCTTGACCTCCTTGTACTGCTGTTTCACCCGCGCAACTACATCCGTCGGAAAAGTCCTACCGGGCGTGACCATTTTACACTTCTCGCGAAATTCGTCGTGAATATCGCTCAAGAAACGGAGGTTCATGTCGATTTTGTTTTCCAGGCTCATCACATAGCGCCTGACCTTTAGATCCTCCATTGTGTCAGCTCAACCCCATCCGAATTTACCACCCATTATACCATATGAAGGCGCTTTTCAAAAAGATATCCCTCCCCAAGGCCCTCGCTCTCTTAAAGCGTTGTTCGAGGAACCGACTCTTGAACTATCCGGGAATAACCTTTAAGGAACATTTGTTGAGCCGGAAGGGATTGCGGAACGAGGGGTAATGGTAGGAAGGCGTGATCACCCCGTGGGTAGTTACTCCTTCAATCTGCCAGAAGTCCGCAGAACTTCAAAAGCGTATCACGTATCGGCTTATCGGCTTCGGGCAAAGGAAGCCTTTTGAGTTCCCCCTTTCCCACCCACCGATACTCATGACATCCGAGGGCCTTCGGGGTTCCCTCCTTCAATTCGCATCGGTAACCAAGGAGCAAAACCGGATACCTGTCATATCGGTGGTAGACAACCTCCAAGATTTCCCCCACCTTCACACCGATATCGAGCTCCTCCAAGAGCTCCCTCCTCAGACATGCCCTGGGGTCCTCATCCAATTCCATTTTCCCCCCGGGAAACTCCCAGAGGGAGCCCCCGTGGGTTTGGCGGGGCCGTTTGGCCACCAAGACCCTGCCATTTCGGATAAGGATCCCAGCGGTAACTATTCTGAGCTCACTCATATGTGCAAATGTGTATCCCTTTGGCAAACCCTTCCTTCTAAGGCGACTTGATTTCTGCCCTTCCTCTTGGCCCTATAAAGGGCCTCATCCGCTGATTTGATCAACTCTTCCATGGTCATCATCCCATCGGAAAGGCACGAACCCCCAATGCTGACGGTGATCTTCCCCATGGGTTGGAGTTCCTCATTGGGGAAGGACACCTCCTCGATGGTCCTCCGAATCCTTTCAGCAACCTCCGCCATCTGGACCATGTCCGCGTGGAGCAGAATTATTGCGAACTCCTCCCCACCATAGCGACCGACGATATCCGTTTCCCGAATCGCTCCCTGAATCAGCTTTGCAACCTTTCGGAGGGCATCATCCCCGGCCAAATGGCCGTTTTTATCATTGTATACCTTGAAGTGATCGATATCCAGCATGATCAATGAAATAGCCAACCCGTATCGCTTTGCCCGCTCGAATTCATAGTGGAGGCGGCTTATGAGATAACGATGGTTATAGATCTGGGTTAAATCATCCGTTATGGATACCTCCTCCAATTTATCCAT
The DNA here is from genome assembly GCA_964346935.1 of uncultured Syntrophobacterales bacterium. GTDB lineage: Bacteria > Desulfobacterota > BSN033 > WVXP01. Next base: position 13,325 of record CAYFXP010000120.1, on the reverse strand, counting down.
AACGGCCCTCAGTTCCCGGGCCCTTTCCTTGTACAGTTCCTTAAGAGCCAAGAGTTCTCGATTATGACTCTCCAATTCCCGATTCTTCTCTTCCCAGCATCGTTGCCACTGGCCAATCTCCCTCTCCTTCTCGATGAGCTTCCCCTCCAATTTCCGAACCTTTTCTTCAAGGCCCTCGTAATCAGCCCTTTCCGTCATTCCCCCTCCGACTGACCTACTTTATTTGGGCAATGAGTCCCAGAATGCCCGAAAAGATCAGGTAAAGCCCCACGAAGATATTGAGCAATCTGGGCATCACGAGGATAAGAATGCCGGTGATCAGTGCAACCAGGGGAAGCACCACGCTCGAACTTTCGCCCCAGAACATTCCCATCACCTCCCTCGCTGGGGATGGAGAACCCTCCTTAGCCTAGGGGTTTGGACCAATGGACGAGCGCCAGCTCGGTATGACAGTTTGATGATACGATTTCCGCCCTTGGTTTAAAATGGCATTCACCCTTTCCTGCATCCTCCCTAACCTCATCTCCCCGAAGGGCTGAACCCCTCTCAATTGCGGGTTTAGCGGATCGGAGGGGTTGAAATCCTGAAGGAGGAGCTCCCTCGCCCCCACAAGTTGAAGAGCCGCTTCGTAAATCTGCTCTTCGGTTAGCAGGGTGGGAACTACGGTCATCCGGAAGGTATAATCAATCTCCCCATGGGTCAATATAGCAACGCTCCGCCGAATGGCCGAAATGTCCACAGGGACACCAGCACACTGGCTGTAGGGCCTCGAATCCAATGGCGCCTTGATATCCATGGCCACGCAATCAACCAGATTCCTCTCCGTGAGCTCGCGGATCCGGTCGGGGAAGGTTCCATTGGTATCAAGTTTGGTGGCCCAGCCCTCCGCCTTTATCCGCTCCAACAAGAGCGACAGGTTCGGGTGTAAGGTGGGCTCCCCTCCCGTAACACAGACCCCATCAACCCACCCCTTTAACCCTTTTAGGCGCCTCAAGATGTGGTCTAAGCGAATGCTCTCAAACCCTTCGGGATGAATAACTAGGGGATAGTTGTGACAGTATGGACACCGAAAATTACACCCGGGAAGGAAAAGAACTGCCGTTAACTTCCCTGGCCAATCCAGAAGCGACGTCTCCAGAAAACCCTTGACCTGTGGGACCATCATCTCCCCAATCCATCATGAGGAAAAGAACCCATTGGCCTGCAACACCCCTTCGATCTCTTGAGGGGTTGGGACACTCCCCCTCCATGCCGCCAGCTCATTATCTTTTCCATCCTCCACGACAATAGTGGGAGTAGCCATCACCCCGTAAAAAGCCGCTTCTGCGAGCCCCTCGATGGTCTCCAAATCATAGTCGATAACCCTCATCCCTCGCGCCTTCAGCTGTTCCCCCATATCCTTAGCAGCCGGACATTTCGGACATTGTTTTTTGATGAAGATCTTTATCGCTCCCATCTCTTCTCCTTTCTCGACCGAGGGGAGTCGCCTCCGTCGACTCCCCATTTTCGGATTGCGCTATTATACCGGGACCAATTCGACCATATCCCCTTCACGGCTCCCATTTCTCCCTTCAACCTTGAGAAATGCCTGGTTTCTGTAGCGATCGTGGAGCTCGCCGATCTTCCCCTTGTTCCAGCTGGAAATCCTTGTGAAATATCCCGTAATTCGGGTTATCCCGTCCACATCCCCCGAGCCACAGTAACGACAAACCTCGGCAAGGCCGCGGCTCGTCCGATGGCAGCGATTGCAGGTAGTGAACTCAGGGCTGAAGGCAATTTGATCGTTTTGGGTGTGAGCGAAGGTTTTGGTCACGAAATTGGCCAGGGATTCGCTTGAAGGTTTGGCCTCGCCCAGCCAGATATGCGTGAGGGCTCCCGCTTCGATCAACGGATGGAAGAGCCCCTCCTGCCGTATCCTCTCGATGGGGTTCATAACCGCCCCGTTGTTGAGATAGGTCGAGTTGGTATAGTAGACCTCACCTCGGGGGATATCCCCCTTGACCACACGGCGACCCTTCTCCCAGTGGCTTTGAAGATCGAGCTTGGCAAATCGATAGGCCGTGCTTTCCGCCGGTGTCTGCTCCAAGACGAAATGCATCCCGTATTCTCTGCTCAGCTGATCCGCCAGGAGTTTCATGTGGGCGATCACCTTTAGGCCGAACTTAAACGACTCCTTGGACTCGCTCATCTGTCTGCCGGAATGGATTTGAACCAGCTCGTTCAGCCCAACCATTCCTATGAGGTAGCTCGCGCGGTGCATTCTCAAGTAAGGAGATCCATCCCGTTCCATAGCGAGAAGGGCCAGGGGGCCGTTCTCGCCGTAGGAGAGGAGTTTTTCGATGAAGGCCTTCTTCTCCAGGTGGGCCCTGACCGCCATATCCATGAATTCCTCAACCTTTTCGAACAAGGTCCTTTCATCTCCTCCTGATAAGTAGCCAATTCGCGGAAGATTGAGAGTTACATTCTGCAGCGCACAGTATCGCATCTTCCAAGGCTGTTTCGCATCCTCCAAATCCGAGGCTTCCAATTTGAAGCTAAGCCGGCAACACTCAGATACCTTGGCCGTTTCCCCCCGATCGAAGACGAAGTAGGTGTTTCCCTTCTCGGCTGCCACATCGCAGATCTGGTGGAGAAAATCCCTGTGCCCCGCCGTCCTGAAGAACTTCTCGGTGATGTGGACGAGGGGCTTGGGAAAGAAGAAAGGCCTGCCCGAACCATCCCCCTCTTTGAACACCTCGAAGAGAAACCACGCGAATCTCTGGGCCTCATGCTCATAGTGGCTGTACGTCTTTCCGGTGTACTCTCCCCTCGGCCCGATGGCCTCCACGTCCTCAAAATGCCTCGGCACTTCCCAATAGAGATTGAGGTCCGTAAAGATGGCCTGACCCCCCCTGGCCACGGCCTGCTGGGAGAATTCGAAGATCATCATCTGGGCCAACTGCTTTACGTCCTCATCCCTCATGCCCGCCAGGTACGGGGCGAAAAAAAGGTTGACCGCATCCCAGCCGATGGCCCCGGCAAAATGGCTCTGCAGGGCTGCGGCGAATTTAACCATGTGGGCCAACAAGACCTCCGCGTGCTTGGCGGGTTTAGCCATGGCGATGGAATTGGGGAGGCTGAGCCCGAAGCGTTTGATATATTCGAGCGATTGTCCGGAACAGTATGGCCTATCGATGAAACCGAGGTCATGAAGGTGGATATCCCCCCGCATATGCGCATCAGCGATCTCCTCGGAGAAGACGGTAAGCAAGGCATACTCCTTTTTGATCCTCTCCGCCAGGGTGAGATTGGTGGCCTCAGGACCGTGGGGGACATTGGCGTTCTCCTTGTTGGGATGCAGGAGCAACTGATCGACATCGTAAAGGCGCATGCCCAGCCGTGTATGTTTCTTACGCGCCTGCTCCAGCCCCCTCTCGATCAATTTCGCGTCCACCAACTCCCGAATGAGGGGAGCGGTCACCATGGAGATCTTCGATGAGGCAATGAGCTCCTCCACCTCCTGACTGATCTCCTGGGCAGCGATGACATCAATCTCCGTCTCCCTTATCAGGGCATCGACGATCCTCTGGCGATCCCAACCCGCAAACTGTTCGTCAGAGGTGCGCACGAAAAGCGCCATATCCGTGGTCTCGTTTCCCCTCGTCAAAGGCTCACGGTCCTCCGTCCTCCCCATAGTTGAATCCATGGAAACCTCCTATATGTTGTATTACTTCCTTTAATTACCACAATATATAGAGCATTGTCAAGGAAAAATTAAAAAAAATTATCTCATGTTTTCCACGATCTGCAGCAATACCTGCCCGGATTTTCCGAGGATCGATTCGTCTACCCACCCGGAAATGGGCGTTGGCTGGACATTGATCTCCAGGATGAAGGCCCCTCCATTCCGGGCTATGCCCGGAAATGATGCCACTGGTTGAACTACAGCGGATGTTCCCACCACAATCAGACAATCGCATTCCCTTAGAGCCGTGTAGGAATCGGCCAAGTCCTTCTCCGACAGGGATTCCCCGAACCAGACTACGTCGGGACGCAGAAGGGCACCGCACTTGCACCGCGGTGGAATCTTCCTCAACGGAGCCTCATTATTGGGAAAAACCCTCCCCTCCGCTATGCACCTCACCCTCCATAGATTTCCATGCACTTCGATGAGCTTCCTGCTGCCCGCCTTTCTATGGAGTCCATCCACATTTTGCGTGATCAGGAGGAACTCCTCAAAAAGGTCTTCCATGGCGGCAATGGCCGTGTGGCCCGGATTCGGTTCCTTTTCGGAAATCAATCGCCTCCTCCAATCGTACCACTCCCACACCATTTGGGGCTTTCTCCCGAAGGCATTGGGAGTGGCCAAATCCTCCGCCCGATATCGCCTCCAGAGCCCACTTGCCCCCCGAAAGGTGGGAACCCCGCTTTCTGCCGAGATGCCGGCCCCGGTGATTACCACCACTGCCTTCGCCCTTTTGAAGCTTTCCATCACCTTATGGGAAAACACTCGCACGCCTCCTTTCCCATGAACTCCCATTCCAATAGTTACGGAGAATACTCGGCCTCCTCTTCATCCTCGGGGAATCCGCCGCGCTCAACATCGACAGAGCCCACACCCTCTTTTCCCTGGGGGATGATGTGCATGGGGGTCTCCAGAATCCTCTTGATCATCTCTATCAGACCCTTCGGCATTGATCGGAGGGGTATGTGTTTCACCTTCGGGTTGGAAAAATCCCCCATCACCTTCACATAGTAGGAGATGAGGGACTCGTCCTCTCCCGCGAGTATTCTACCCACTACGGGCACCTTGCTCACGATGGTATCAACGGTTTCCATGGGATGGAGGCAAACGGTCAGGTCGAGAGCCTCCCGCGCGATGTCCGCCTCCCCGATGACGCTGATCTTCATGGCATCGCTGTCCACCAACAGGTTTTCCGTCCTGGCGATCCCCCTGGCGATCCGGATCTCCCCGGTTATGGCGTTATAGGGGAGGCCCTCGCCGGTCAGCTCCGGAAGTTTTCCCTTGATCAGTTGGGAGACGTTGAGCAGGGAGAAAACCTTAGAGAGGACATTGAAACGCCGAATCCGCCCCTTCTCCACCCTCACCTTCAGGTTTCCCTCAAGGGATTGCCTCACCTCCTCCTCATTCCGACCACTCCCCTTCAGGCCTCCCCATAGGTTGAAGTCCCCGGTAATCCAGACCTGCTTCTCCAAGGCAAAATCCTTGAAAAGCCGACCAGCATCCACATGGCTCAAGTTGGGGTTCACCGAAAAGGCCATCCCTCTTCCATCATCCAGATCCAACCACGCCGTGAGATCTACTTCGCCCCCCTTCACCCTGGAATGAAATCTCTCAAAACTAAGCCGGCCCTTTTTCACGGTAACATGCGCGATGAGGTCCGAAAAGCTCGTGAATCGCCATTTCCCCTCCTCCACCCGGAGGACGATTCTTCCAAACTCAGGGAAGGGAATCCCGCCTCCCAAAATCCCCCATGTCCAGCCTGGGGGCTCCAATACGGAGGTCGATCTTCGACCGTTTCCATCGGAGGTAGTCTCGAACGGATCCCTCGATTTTCAGATGTGATCCCTTAGACCGGGCCTCCACACTGGAAAAACGGATCATCTTCTCGTCAAAATCGATGTATCCCTTGACAAAGCGGAGTGGGGAGACCATCCGATGTCCTCGAAAGACCGTGTTTCCCAGGCTCAGCCTTCCCTTATAACTCATCCCCTTGAACCCGCTTCCCCTTCCCGCCAGCTCAAGGGTTATCGCGGCCACGCCTGATATATCAGAGAATTGCCCTACGGCCTGGGAAATCCGGGGCGAAATTCCTGGAAGGATACGGGAAAGGCATTCCCTCAGATCCACATCCCCCCGGAGGATAAGGTTCAACTCGTCCCGGCCTGCTTTCCTTAGCCATGGGTTTCCCATCTTTCCATTGACCCAAATGGTCGAGCCGCCCACCTTCCCCCTGACGCCGACGAGACGAATACGATCGTTGGTAAAAACGACGTCCCCCGAAACACCGGAAAACGGCAACCCAACCCCCTTAATTGACAAGTCGGATCTCTCAACAACCAGGTGCCCGTTGTACCTCAATGCCGGCGACGGGCCCGACAGTCTCCCCACCACCTTGAGATCGAGATCTCCCCTTCCGGAGATATCCCCAATCGGGATCCCCTTCCCGAGGACTGCCTCCGGCTTGGCAATTTCCCCCACCCCCTCCACATCGATCTCCGCCTTGAGGGCGAGATTCATTTCGGCAGAGGAGTAGACGCGGGAGATCATCACCTCAGGGGCATTGACCATTGACCTCCCATACGATCCCTTCAGATCCCGAAACCGTAGGGATCCCTTCTCCAGAATGGCCCATCCGGAAATATCTTCAATGGGGTGGAAAGGTTTGACGCAGGGGAAGTTCGCGCCGTCCAATCGCATCTTCCCATAGATGAGCCCCGCCTTCTTCGGATCCTTCAACGAGGCAAAATCCCCGATTGGCCCTTCAATTCGGAGGGATACGATCTTTCCACTTCCCTCCCGAGTTACCTCCCTCATGACCTTCTCTAATCCAGGGGAGAGGATCCCATAGGGAATATACTTGCTGATCCCATCGAACTGGAAAGAACCAGTAGTGGCGAAGGCCTCTATCCGGCTTCGCGGCGATCCAATCGCGGTGAAGGAACCCCTTCCCCGTATTTCGACCTCCGGGAGCTGAAAAGAGACGCTCGGGACGATCAAGCTCCTCTTATTCCTCCTCACATCGTAGTCGACCACAAGCTCCCGCGGTTTCAATACGGTTTCGAAAGCCTGCCGAAAGTCGACCTCCAGGCCCTTCACTCGAACCTGTCCCCAGGATCGAAACAGCCCCATGAAATTCCCTTCGTAATCCGCATGGATATCCACCAAACCCTCAATCCGCTTCATGGGGAGGGAGGGTCCGTAGTATGGCCAGAAGGGACTGGGGTTTAGGTTTTTTGCCCGCACCTCCGCGGCGATTTCTATTTTGGACGGCTCAAAGGGATTCGGGAGGGAACGGAGTTCGCCGGTAATCCTAATTTGGCCATTGGATCCCTCGGGATTGAATTGCCTTGCTCGACCGCGAAAGGGAATAGGGGCGTCAACGGATATTGGCTGGAGCTTGAGGTATACGTCATCAACCCTTAGGTTGGTGGAGCCAGACGGCAGGGAGTCTTCGGAAAAATGGACGCTTCCCTTGCGGATCCAAATCTCCCCGCCAGTAAAGGAGGTTAAAAGGCCCAGTACATGACGATATCCCTTTTGGCCTTTGAGCGTCAAACCCTTCCCCTTGGGCCGAAAATGAAAATCGACCTGGCGGCTTCGCCGGAGGCGGACGGAGGGCCGCTCGAGAATGAGCGACTTCCACCTCAACTGCCTCCTCAAAAGGGGGAGGAGCCTTACCTGGAGGATCAGGCCCTCGATCCGGACGAAATCGGATTTCCCATCCCGATCCGTAATGACGACATCCTCAAACTCGATCCCGATCCCGCCCAGGAAGCGCAGGCTGGCCCGACCGATCCGCACATCCCTGTCGGTGGCCTCCCTGAGGCGGGCCTCGATAACTCCCTTATAGCGTTGGGGGACCGCAACCGATCTCAGGAGAAGGATGGATCCCGCCAATATCGCGATGAGAAGCCCAGCGATGATCCAAAATATGAGCCTCCTCCTTATCCTCTTCACCCTTCTCTCCATTGGGGATCAAACGGCCCTGGCCATGGTGAAAACGTCGACCTGCGTTGCCCCCGCCTTCGATAATTCCCTCGCGCATTCGTCGACCGTCGATCCCGTGGTCATCACATCATCGATTAACAGCACCCTCTTGCCTCGGACCTTTGGCGGGTCCGCCACTGCAAAGGAGCCCCTTACGTTCTTCTCCCGTTCTTCGGGGTTTAAATGAATTTGGGGCTCAGACGGCCTCGTTTTCCTCAGGACGAACCCCATGCAGGGAACTCCCTCTCTCCTTGCCATGGCCCTCCCCAGTACAAGTGCCTGATTGAATCCCCGCTCCCTCAGCCGTTTTGGATGCAACGGAACGGGAACCAGAAGATCATATAACCCATAGTCAATAAAGGGATAGCCCCTGTCCAGGAGCCCGACCAAGGTCTTGGCCAAAAAGGGCTTCCCCTCATATTTCAAGGCATGGATGGCATCTCGCAGCGGCCCATCATAAAGCCCAAGGGCTCTGGCCATGCTGAAATGCCACTTCCCCCGAAGGCATTGCCCACAGAGGTGGTCTTCCCCCGACTGCGAAACGAAGGGAACTCCGCACGTGGGACAGATAGGCGGCGAAATGAAACGGACGTTCCGGAGGCAACCCGGGCAGATTTCGCCCGTCTCATCTTCAGCCAGAGGGCAACCACAGAAAGCGCAGAGCGGAGGAAAGATCAGATCGATCAACCCCTTGATAATCCCTTCCATTACAACGGCCTTCAACAATTCAATGGCGCAATCAATGGCCGCCAATCATGGGGTTAACAAATATCCCTCATAAAAGCAGCAAAAAGGGATCGATGTCAACAAACAAGAAAAGATCAGGGCAACGTTAGCCTGATTTACCAGTGGTTTAAGCAGATTAGTATCCCTACAACCTAGCCATCAATTCGAAGAGGGAAGGATAAAAGGGGCATGAGTGCGGTGGGACAAGAGTCAAACTCAAAAGATTTCCCTTGAGGCCTTTTCCAGGTTTTCCTGGCATTCGATACAGTACCGTGCGTCGGGCACGACTTCAAGGCGCTTCACCGCGATGGGTTCCCCACATTCATCGCATATCCCGAAGGTCCCGTTCTCGATGCGGTCCAAGGCTTCGTCCACCTCCATCAACTTGCTCCTCTCGTTTTCGCTCAGGCTCATGAGGAGGTGGCGATTGGAAATGGTCGCGGACTCATCCCCGATATCTTGAATACCGTTCTGCCCAATTCCTTGGGCGGACAGATCTCGCTGTCTTATCCCTTCGATAATCTCCTCCCTTACCTGAAGTAACCTCTTTCTGAACCGTTCTGCTAATTTGGGCTCCATCTCCCTCTCGGAAAAGCTGCTAAACGCTTGCCTTTCGGCCGAGGCTGGAGCTCCTCGCCATCTGCTCCACCCTATCTACCCTGGGCGCATCGAGCCACAATCCCTCCAAGTCGTAAAATTTCCTGACTGGATCGAGAAAGACATGAACTACCACGTCGTCGTAGTCCATGAGAATCCATTTCCCCTCTTCAAACCCCTCCACCCCCAGGGAATAGATGCCCATCCTCTTCAAGTGCTCATCGATGGAACGGGCAATGGCCTGGACTTGGCGATCCGACCTCCCGCTACAGACGAGGAAGTATTCGGTGAAGGAGGAGATACTCTTGAGGTCCAAAAGCACCAGATCGAAGGCCTTTTTCTCTAAAGCGGCGCGGACGCAATGGAGTGATTTTTCCCTCGGACTCCTCGGTTTGCGAATTCCTCGACCCATCTTAGCCAACTTCGAAACGCTACCCTTCCTAATCCCCCTTGACCCTGTAAAAATGGTGCCTCTTAATATATCGCTCCACCTCCCGGGGGAGGAGATATCGTATAGACCCCCCCTTGCCTATCTCCCCCCGAATTTTGGTGGAGGATATATCCAAGAAAGTAACCTCCTGCGAATAAACGGAATACCCATTCCGATGGACAAGGCGGTTTTCCCCTCCATGCAAGGTAAAGGCATCGGCTATCCCTGGGGGAAGAATGGAGGCCGAAAGGGGCTTGTCGAATCCCGGCCTCGTCATCGCGATAAAGTGGCAGAGGGAGAAGAGCTCTTGAAAGGACTTCCACGTCCCGATCTCCAAGAAGGCATCCATGCCGAGAATGAAGAACAATTCCAAATCGGAACCATACCTCTTTCTGAAATATTCGATGGTCCCGATGGAGTAAGATTTGCCCGGCCTCTTTAACTCTATATCTGATACGGAGAAGTACGGATTGCCCGATATTGCCAATCGCACCATCTCCATCCGATGTTCGCCCGAGACATCACCCTCGATCGTTTTGTGAGGGGGCACCGCCGCGGCGATGAAAATAATCCGTTTCAGATTAAACTGTTCCCGTATCTCCTCTGCAGCCCTTAGGTGTCCCAAGTGGATGGGATTGAAAGTTCCGCCGAAGATTCCTATTCTCACCCCTCACCTCAGTCAATGCCCGACCATAACGCCTACGCCCCGGGCAGATCCCCCGCCTTACTCTCCTCCACCCGACGGATAACTTCTTCCATCAATTCCGCCACCCCTTCCCCCGTTAAAGCGGAAATGGGGAAGAGCGGCGTCCCCATCTCGCCAAATCTTTCCTTAACCTCTGGGACCCTCTCGTGAACGTGCTTCAGGTCGATTTTGTTGAGGGCAACCACCTGGGACTTATCCAATAGACTGGGGCTGAATACCTCCAGTTCGTGGTTAACGCACCTAAAGTCTTCGATGGGATCGGAGCGGCAAGGCTCAGAGATGTCGATGAGATGAATAATGAGGCTCGTCCTTTCGATATGCCGTAAAAACCCTATGCCCAGTCCTACACCACGATGTGCTCCCTTGATCAGTGCGGGAAGATCAGCGACCACCAATTGGCCAAATTGGTTGTAGCTCGCTACCCCGAGGTTGGGTATGATCGTTGTAAAGGGATAATCGGCAATCTTCGGCTTTGCCGACGATATCCTCGCCATGAGCGTCGATTTCCCCACATTTGGATATCCGGTCAAGCCCACATCGGATGGGAGCTTCAGTTCAAACTCCAGCCACCGCTGCTCGCCCGTTCGGCCCTTTTCTGCCCGGCTAGGCGACCGATTTATGGAGGAGACGAATCGAACGTTCCCCCTGCCGCCCTTACCCCCCTTGGCCACCACAAGGCTTTGGTCTCTTACGGCAAAGTCCTTGATGAGGCTCTGGGTCTCCAGATCCCTAACCACGGTTCCTGCGGGGACCCTGATAACGCAATCCGATCCCTTTTTTCCGGATTTTTTCCCCTTGCCGCCGTGCTCGCCATTTTCGGCCTTATGGTGTTGCCGAAAAGAAAATTCCAAAAGGGTTGCCGGATGCGAATTGGATAACAGGAGGACATCCCCTCCCCGTCCACCATCTCCTCCGTCTGCTTTCCCTTTTGGAATCGATTTTCCTCGCCCGAAGCTTACACAACCATTGCCGCCATCACCCGCCTTGACCCATATCTTGGCCTTGTCCAAGAACCTCGCCGCTGTGGTGATGCCGGCCCTGGATGTTTTAAGGGGCATAGACGCTGACCTGTCTCCGGTCCTTTCCCCTCCTCTCGTATTTCACAAATCCATCTACTTTCGCAAAGAGCGTATAGTCCCTTCCCATCCCCACGTTTTGGCCGGGGTAGACCTTCGTACCCTTCTGCCTCACCAGGATATTTCCGGCGCGAACAACCTGGCCGCTGAATCGCTTAACCCCCAGGCGCCGTCCAGCGCTATCCCTTCCGTTTCTCGAACTCCCCCCTGCTTTCTTATGGGCCATGGAAGCTTCCCTCCCTTTCCGACTATTTCATCCTCTCAGGCTTTTATCCGCGAAATCATCAATTTGGTATAGAGTTGACGGTGCCCCCTTTTCCGCCTGACGTTTTTCCGTTTCTTCATCTTGAAGACGACGATTTTCCGTGCCTTACTCTGTTCCACGATTTGGCCAACAACCCGTGCCTTGGAAACGATAGGGGTTCCCACTTTAAAGCGTTTTTCACCCCCGACCAGTAACACCTCCTTCAATTCCACCACATCGCCCACCTCTCCATCGATCCTTTCGACCTGGATGAGATCACCCTCGCGAACCGTGTACTGTTTCCCCCCCGTCTGAACTACTGCATACATCGCTACGCCCTCGCGGGAAGACAAAGGTGACATAAAAAGTAATACATTTTGCGCTCCTTGTCAATCCCATTTCGGGCAATGGATACCATTTTCCATTAACCAAGGGGAAGTCACCGAACAACTCACTCGTGTTTCGTGTTCGTGTCCGTATCTTTCGTGCTCGCGCTCGTGATTCGTGACTCGTTATTGGCTTTTTGGCATTTGAACTTTGATACTTTTTGCCTCAAACCTCCAACCTTGACCTTCTCCTTAACCTCAACCTTAACCTTTCACCTTCGTCATTTGTCATTTGGATTTTGAACTTTGACATTTTGCCTCCCCCCTCTACCCTCAAACTTCCACGATCTCGAATTGATCCTGATGGAGTCCATCCTTGGCCTTGATGACGATCTTCTTATTCAATTTTCGTTCCAGGTGTTCGATTCCCGCCCGCTCCTCGTCATATAAGAGGTCAGCAACTTCGGCGTTCACGTCCACCATTATGGTGGCACCACCCAAACCCGAGGCAGTCCGTTCGATCTCCCGAAAGATATCGTAGCAGACCGTGGTTTTCGATTTCCCATACCCCGCTCCATCACAGTAGGCACAAGGCTCGCACAGGATCCTGGGAATACTCTCCCGGGTTCTCTTCCGGGTCATCTCCACCAACCCCAGTTCGGAGATCTTCAAGATGTTGGTTTTTGTCCGGTCCTTCTTAAGCGCTTCCTCCAAGGCGAGATATACCTTCTCACGATCCCCATCCCTCTCCATGTCAATGAAGTCGATGATAATGATCCCCCCAATATTGCGCAACCTCAGCTGGTAGGCGATCTCCTTTACCGCCTCCAGGTTAGTCTTAAGGATTGTATCCTCTAAGTTCCTCTTTCCTACAAATCTTCCCGTATTGACATCGATGGCCGTAAGCGCCTCCGTCATATCGATAACGATATATCCCCCTGATTTCAGCCAAACCCTCCTCCCCAGGCTCTTATCGATCTCCATCTCGATTCCGTAGGCGTCGAATATTGGTTCCATGCCCTCGTACATCTCGATGTCACATTTGAGGTTGGGCATGTAGGTCTTGATGAAGTTAACAATATTCCCTTGTTCCTGCCGGTCGTCGACCACGACTTTGTCCACGTCCGGGGAGAGGATATCCCGAATGACACGGAGAACGATATTCAGGTCGCTGTGGATAAGGCTCGGCGCCGCACAATTTTCCTTTTTCGCCTGAATGTTATCCCACAGCTTCAGCAAGAAATCCATATCTCCCTTGAGGAGCTCCTCATCTCCCCCCTCACTTGCTGTTCTCACGATAAAACCGAGCCCCTGGGGCTTGATCCCCTGCACAATTTCCATTAATCGCCTTCTCTCGACATGGTCCTTGATTCTCCTGGAAATACCAACGTGGTCAACCGTTGGCATGAGCACGAGATAGCGGCTCGGAAGGGTGAAATGGGACGTGACCCGTGTCCCCTTCGACCCAATGGGCTCCTTTGAGACCTGGACCAGGATTTCCTGCCCCTC